>VAYL01000021.1:2006-11023 GCA_005884305.1 Actinomycetota bacterium | reverse complement strand
TAATCCCAATTCCGTTCGCCGCCGGGCGTCTCTGGAAGGGAAGTTGTCGCTGCGGCGAGGATCGCTCCCGTTGGCGCATAGCTCAAGCCCTTGAGCGTCAGCGCGCTGCGCTCCAGATAGCTCCGCCAGGGGTGATCCGGGAACGTTCCGGACTTCAGCCACTGGCGCCAGTCGCGCGTCGTCGTCCAGATGGCCTCGGCCGCCTTCTCGGGCGATTCGGGTGGGTCGTCCTCGCCCCAGGAGAGCGCGAGGAACGCGGTCTCGCCCTCCCTGAGCCGGCCCCTCGCCATCGCCCTCGATCCAGCCAGCTCCAGCGGGAGGCTCGCGGTGAGGCGAAGCTCGAGATCGGAGCTCGGGGCGCGAACCGTCGCAGCGTCGTAGCCCTCCCCGGCATAGCTCCACGAGCCTGGTTCCCGGCCGTAGTCGAACAGCGGCAGGCAGTTGCCGACGACCTCGATGTCACCGTCCACGCACGTGGCAACGCGCAGCAGGACGCCGGCTGCCACGAAGTCGCCGGGGGCGCGCTCGTACTGCTCGCGCCGCTTGCCGCCGTGCCAGCGGTGTGTGACCAGGCAGTCGTAGACCTGCAGCCAGCCGGTGGGCGTCTGCCAGGTCGTTTCGAGGACCATGCTTCCCGGCAGGTAGCGCCGGTGGCTGGGGATCTGGACGCCCTCGGGGAGGAGTCCGAAGATGCCCGCCGAGCGGTCGAGCGGACGCGGTAGGCACAGCCACTCGACCTGCCCGCCCGACGCGACGAGTGCGCAGGTCTCGCAGTCGGAGAGGAACGCGTAGTCGGCGATCGGCGGGAACCCGTTCGCTGCGCGGCCGCCCTCGACCTCCGGGAGACTCGACGGATCAGCTGCGAGGCCGCCTTCGTCGCCCATGGCCTATCCCTCCACCGCATGACGGCCGGCGCGGTAGCGGCGGATCAGCGCGTTGGTCGAGCTGTCGTGCTCCAGGCCCGACTCCGACTTCGCCTGGAGCTCGGGGACTATCCGCTTGGCAAGCACCTTGCCCAGCTCGACTCCCCACTGGTCGAAGGAGTCGATGCCCCACACTGCGCCCTGGACAAAGACGCTGTGCTCGTACAGGGCAACGAGCGTGCCGAGGCTCTCGGGCGTCAGCTCCGAGGCGAGGATCGTGTTCGACGGGCGATTGCCCTCGAAGACCCGGTGCGGCACGAGCTCCTCGGAAGTTCCCTCCTGGCGCACCTGGTCGGCGGTCTTGCCGAACGCGAGCGCCTCGGTCTGCGCGAAGACGTTTGCCATCAGTAGGTCCTGGTGCTCGCCCAGCGGGTTGAGCGACCGCTCGAAGCCGATGAAGTCGCAGGGAATGAGCTTGGTCCCCTGATGGATCAATTGGTAGAAGGAGTGCTGCCCGTTCGTCCCGGGCTCGCCCCAGTACACGGCGCNNCGTGCTTCCCGTTGGACTCCATCGTGAGCTGCTGGAGGTAGGCGGGGAAGCGATGCAGATACTGGTCGTACGGCAGGACGGCGACGGTCTGGGCACCGAAGAAGTCGCCGTACCAGACGGCGAGCAGCCCCATCAGCGCCGGGAGGCTGCGCGCCGTCGGCGTCTCACGGAAGTGTTCGTCCATCGCGTGGAATCCGGCGAGCATCTCCTCAAACCGCTCCGGCCCGATGGCCAGCATCGTCGACAGCCCGATCGCCGAGTCCATCGAGTAGCGACCGCCGACCCATTCCCAGAAGCCGAACATGTTGTGCGTGTCGATGCCGAACTCCGAGACACCCTCGGCGTTCGTGGACACGGCCACGAAGTGCTTGGCGATCGCGTCCTCATCGCCCAGCGAGTCGAGCACCCACTGCCGCGCCGTGTGGGCGTTGGTCATCGTCTCGAGCGTCGTGAAGGTCTTCGAGGAGACGATGAAGAGCGTCTCCGCCGGATCCAGGTCGTGCGCACATTCGACGAAGTCCGTCCCGTCGACGTTGGAGACGAACCGGAATGTCATCTCCCGCTTGGAGTAGTGGCGCAGCGCCTCGTACGCCATCACCGGTCCGAGGTCAGACCCGCCGATTCCGATGTTGATGACGTTGCGGATCGGCATTCCCGTGTGGCCGCGCCACTCGCCGCTTCGGACCTTCTCGCAGAAGCCGGCCATGCGGTCCAGGACCTCATGGACCTCCTTCACCACGTCGACGCCGTCGACGACCAGCGACCGGTCGCGCGGCATCCGCAGCACGACGTGGAGCACCGAGCGGTTCTCCGAGACGTTGATCCGATCGCCCTGGAACATCGCCTCGCGGCGCTCCGGCATCCCGCAATCGTCGGCCAGGGCGGTGAGCAGCTCGATCGTCTCATCCGTGATGCGGTTCTTCGAATAGTCGAGGTACAGGCCGGCGCCCTCGGCGACGAGGCGCTCGCCGCGGCCGGGGTCGACCGCGAAGATCGACCGGAGGTGAGACTCGCGGACCTCCGAGTAGTGGCGCCCCAGCGCTTTCCAGGAATCCCGCTCGGTAAGCGGCGTCGCGCTGGCTACGTCCGTCACGTGGCAGCCTTCTCAGCGTGGCCGCCGAACTCCTTGCGCATCGCCGACAGCACCTTGTCGGCGAAGTCGTCGAGTCCGCGCGAGGCGAACCTGGAGTACAAGGCCATGCTGAGGACCGGCGCAGGAACGCCCTCCTCGATCGCGGCGATGGAGGTCCACCGACCCTCCCCCGAATCCGAGACGCGCCCCTCGTAGTCCGCCAGCTCTGGTGACTCCTGCAATGCCTGGGCTGTCAGGTCGAGCAGCCACGAGCCGATCACGCTGCCGCGCCGCCAAACCTCAGCGACCTCGGGGATGTCGATGTCGTACTGGTAGTACTCGGGGTCCTCGAGGGGGGCGGTCTCGGCGTCCACCTCCTGCTGGTGCTTGCCGACGTCCGCGTTCTTGAGGATGTTCAGGCCCTCCGCGTACGCGGCCATCACGCCGTACTCGATCCCGTTATGGACCATCTTCACGAAGTGGCCCGCGCCGCTGGGCCCGCAGTGCAGGTAGCCCTGCTCCGATGCCGTTGGATCGCCGTCACGCCCGGGCGTGCGGTCCGCCGACTCGACGCCCGGTGCGAGCGACGCGAAGATCGGATCGAGGCGCTCGACGGCCGCGTCGGGACCGCCGATCATCAGGCAGTAGCCGCGGTCGATGCCCCACACGCCGCCGCTCGTGCCGGTGTCGACGTAGTCCAGCTTGTGTTCGGCCAGCCTCGCCGCGCGCCTGATGTCGTCGCGGTAATACGAGTTGCCGCCGTCGATCACGCAGTCACCCTCGTCGAGCAGCGGGATCAGCTCATCCAGCGTCGAGTCGACAACCGCCGCTGGGACCATCAGCCAGACGGAGCGCGGCTGTTCGAGCTTGCCGACGAAGTCCTCCATCGATTCCGAGCCCACCGCGCCCTCGCCGGCCAGGGCCTTGACCGAGTCCGGGCTGAGATCGAACACCACGCCCTCGTGCCCGTCGCGCATCAAGCGCCTGACCATGTTGGCGCCCATCCGGCCGAGGCCGATCATTCCGAGTTGCATCGCGAATTCTCCTTTCCGGTGCAGCCCGGGAGCTAGAGCCCTGCCGACCTCACCCTGTTGCCGCGAGCCTTCGTGACTCCGACTCGATCGATTCCAAGAGGTCGTTCCAGGACTTGTTGAAAGCCTCGGCGCCCTCGCGTTGAAGCCTCGCAGCGAGCTCGTCCGTGTCGACGCCCGCGGACTGGAACGCCTCCAGGACCTCGTCGGCATCTCCACCGTCCGCCGGGATCGGATCGCCGACGTTCCCGTGGTCCGCGAACGCGAGGAGCGTCTTATCGGGCATCGTGTTGATCGTGTTCGGCGCCGCGAACGCCTCGATGTAGAGGACGTCGGATGCGTTCGGATCCTTGGTGCCGGTGCTCGCGAAGAGCAGCCGCTGCGGCCGGGCGCCCTGATCCTCGAGTCCCTGCCACCGATCCGAGTCGAGGAGCTCGCGATAGGCGCGGTAGGTGCGCTTGCCGACCGCGATCCCGAGCCGGTTGCGCAACTCGTCCGAGCGCTTGTCGATCTCGGTGTCGACGCGGGACACGAAGAACGACGCGACCGACTCGATCTTGGAAAGGTCCTTGCCCGCGGCGTGCGCCTGCTCGAGACCGCTGAGGTAGGCGTTCATGACGGCGCGGTAGCGCTCGAGGCTGAAGATGAGGGTGACGTTGACGCTGATGCCCAGCGCGAGCGTCTCGGTGATCGCGGGGATGCCGGGTGCGGTCGCCGGGATCTTGATGAACAGGTTGTCCCGGTCGCCCTGGTCATGGAGCTTCCGGACCTGCTCGATCGTCGCCGGGGCGTCGTCGGCGAGAAGGGGCGAGACCTCCAGCGAGGCGAAGCCGTCCACGCGATCCGTCCGCTCGTGGATGGGCGCAAACAGGTCGGTGGCGCCCTGGAGGTCGCGGATCGCGACGGCGAAGAAGATGTCCTCCGGCTCAAGGCCCTGCTCGGTCAGCTCCGAGATCTGGTCGTCGTAGGCGTCGCCGCCGGTGATCGCCTTGTCGAAGATCGTGGGGTTGGACGTGAGACCGGTGACGGACAGCTCGTCGATGTAGCGGGCGAGCGTGCCGTCGCGGAGCATGGTGCGAGTGATGTTGTCGAGCCACAGGCTCTGCCCGAGCTCGTGAAGTTGCTGGGTTGGCGTCATTTCAATAGCTCCTTCGCTGCCACCTCCTTCAGGGGCGCGGACGCGCCGAACGTGTGCATACCGACGATCTGGCCCTGCGGGCCGACGTAGCGATCCCAGCCCAGCGTCGACGCCTGCTCCACCGCGACCCGGGCCTGGACCGATTTCGGCAGGACGCTTTCCCGGTACTCCTCGGGTTCGAGGTCGAACAGGTACCACGACGGAAGGCTGACGACTCGGGCTCGCACGCCGTCCGAGCGTAACTCCTCGTAGGCGGCGACGGCGAGCGACACCTCGCTGCCGGTCGCGATCAGGATGACCTCGGGCTCGCCGTCCGCGTCGGCCAGGACGTATCCGCCGCGAGCCAGGCCCTCGGCCGATGCGTACGTGGATCGATCGAGGATCGGAACGTTCTGGCGCGTGAGGACGAGCGCGGTGGGCTGGTGGCGCTGCTGCATCATGACCCGCCACGCCTCGGCCACCTCGTTCGCGTCACATGGCCGGATGACGTTCAGACCCGGCATGGCGCGAAGCCCGGCGAGCTGCTCCACCGGCTGATGCGTCGGGCCGTCCTCGCCCAAGCCGATCGAGTCGTGACTGAACCAGTGGATCACCGGCAGCTCCATGAGGGCGGAGAGCCGGATCGCCGGCCGCGCGTAGTCCGAGAAGATCAGGTAGGTCGACCACACGGGTCGGAGCTTCGAGAGCGAGAGGCCGTTCGAGATCGCGGCCGACTCGTGCTCGCGGATGCCGTAATGGAGCTCGCGTCCGGCCCGGTCCTCGGGCTGGAAATGCGTCGCGCCATCGAAGTCCAGACCGCTCGCGGCGGAGCCGGTGAGGTCCGCCGATCCGCTCACGAGCCACGGCACGCGCGGCGCGATCGCGTTCAGCACCTGGTGGGACGCCTTGCGGGTCGCCATGCCCTTTTCGTCCGCGTCGAAGCTCGGGATGTCGGCCTCCCAGCCCTCGGGAAGGGTGCGGCGCTGCATCTGATCGATCTCGGCTGCCACCTCGGGGCCGGAGTCGGCCACCCGCTGTTGCCACTCGGTCCGCAGGCGCCGCCCGCGTTGGCCGACGCCGCGGGCGAAGTGCTCGTAGACGCCGTCGGGGATCAGGAACTGCGCGTCCTCGGGCCAGCCGTAGGCGCGCTTGGTCTCGCGCACTTCGTCCTCGCCCAGCGGCTCCCCGTGCGCCTCGGCGGTGTCCTGCTTGTGGGGGGAGCCCCAGCCGATGTGACTGTCGACGATGATCAGCGTCGGGCGGTCCTTCTCCTCCCGGAAGTGCTCGAAAGCCCGCGTCAGGAGCTCGAGGTCGTTGGCGTCACCGACCCTCGTGACGTTCCAGCCGTAGCCCATGAACCGCGCCGCGACGTCGTCCTCGTACGTGATCTCGGTGTGCCCGTCGATCGAGATGTGGTTGTTGTCGTAGATCCAGCAGAGGTTGTCCAGGCGCTGGTGGCCGGCGACCGACCCCGCCTCGTTGGAGACGCCCTCCATCATGTCGCCGTCGCCGCAGATCGCGTAGACGTCGAAGTCATAGAGATGGCTGCCGTAGCGGCCCTGGAGCCACTTGCCGGCGATCGCCATCCCCACCGTCGTCGCGACGCCCTGCCCGAGCGGGCCGGTGGTGGTCTCGACGCCCGACGTGAGGTGGTACTCGGGATGCCCGGCGGCATGCGAATCGAGCTGGCGGAAGCTCTTGATGTCGTCGAGGCTCACCGACGGCTCGCCCAAGACCTCGTACTCGGGATCGACGGCCTCGACCTGCGCCAGGTGGAGGAGGGAGTAGAGGAGCATCGAGGCGTGCCCGGCCGAGAGCACGAAGCGGTCGCGGTTCGGCCAGATGGGGTCCGACGGGTCGAACCGCAGGAAGCGCTGCCACAGCGTGTAGGCGACCGGGGCCATGGCCATCGGCGTCCCCGGATGGCCCGAGTTCGCCTTCTGAATCGCGTCGATCGACAGCGTGCGGATCGTGTTGATGCAGAGGGTGTCGATGTCGGTCGCGACGGGCTGGGCGACGGTGGCCATATGTGTTAGGCCGGTGCCGTACGGCGCCGGCACTGGCATGTGTCGTTCACAGGTATTCCGATCCTAGAACAGACCGAGCGGGGCCATATAAACGCTAGGTAACCGTTTCCGGCCTAGGCGATCGCCTAGGCTGCCGGTCGTGTCAGGGTCCGCCGATGCCGAGAAGCAGGCCGCGGCTGAGGCGGCCGCCGAGCTGGCCGAGGATGGGATGGCGGTTGGCCTTGGGACCGGATCGACGGTGGCGTTCCTCCTGCCGGCCCTCGCGGCGCGGAATCTGTCGATCCACTGCGTGGCGACGTCGCCCGCGACCGAGCGCCAGGCCGTGGACCTTGGAATCGAGGTGGGACCGTTCGATGGCATCGGCCGCCTCGACATCGCGATCGACGGCGCCGATCAGATCGCCCCGGACGGCTGGGTGATCAAGGGCGGCGGGGGAGCGCACTTCCGGGAGAAGATCGTCGCGGCGGCGGCCGATCGCTTCGTGGTGATCGCGGATTCGAGCAAGCCAGTGGATTCGCTGACGCCCCCGGTGCCATTGGAGCTGGCGAAGTTCGGGCTGGCCGCGACCCTTCGCGAGCTGGGGCAGGTGGAGCTTCGCGATGCACCCGAGAGCCCGGATGGAGGGGTCATCGCCGACTACGGCGGACCGCTGGGCGATCCCGCCGAGCTCGCTGCTCGTCTGGCGGCAACTCCGGGCGTAGTTGAGCACGGCATGTTCCCGCCGGAGCTCGTGAGCGCCGTCCTGGTGGGGCGCGGCGACACCGTCGAGCGTCTCACGATCCCCGCCTGAGACGCATTGCTCGCGGTTTTCGACGGACACAACGACGCGCTCATCAGAGACGACCACGCACGAATCGGCACGGGTCGCTCAGGCGGGCACGTCGACGTTCCACGCATGCGCGCGGGTGGAATGCGAGGTGGGATCTTCGCCGTGTTCACCCCGTCGTCGCGCATGCGAAAGAAGCCGCTGCGACGGCGAGGCGGGGTGCTCGAGTTCAAGCCAGCCTCGCCCGTGGACCATCGGCGTGCGGCCGCCCACGCCACGGCGGCCGCGGGCCGACTGCTCGCGATGGATCGTGCCGGGAGGATGCGGGTCGCGCTGGACATCGCGGCCGTCGACGCCGCCAAGGACGATGACAGGACGCCGGTCGCCGTACTTCACCTGGAGGGGGCCGAGGCGATCGATTCCGAGCTTGAAGCGCTCGACACATGGTACGCGGCGGGGCTCCGGTCTCTGGGGCCGGTCTGGAGTCGCCCGAACGCATTCGCGCACGGAGTGCCGTTGAGGTTCCCGTCCTCCCCCGATACCGGCCCCGGGCTCACCGCGGCAGGCCGGGAATTGGTGGAAAGGTGCGCTGAGCTGGGCATCCTCGTCGACCTCAGTCATCTCAACGAGGCGGGCTTCTGGGACGTCGCTCGGCTGGACGTAGGGCCGCTCGTGGCCAGCCACTCCGGTGCCCACACCTTGGCTGCATCGTCGCGGAACCTGACCGATGCGCAACTCGACGCCATCGGCGCTTCCGGGGGCCTCGTAGGCATCGTGTTCGCCTGCGCGTTACTGCGCGCGGACTTCGCGGACGATCCGGACACGCCCCTCCAGCTGATCGTCGATCACGCCCGTTACGTGGCCGAGCGGATCGGCGTGGAGCACGTCGCGCTCGGGTCGGACTTCGATGGCGCAACCGTTCCAGCTGAGCTTGGCGACGCATCGGGATTGCCGCGGCTCGTCGCCGCGCTCGCGATCGCGTGGGAGAACTGGCGGCGAGTTCTCGCCACGTGGTGGTCATAGTTTCAGCGATGGCTGGCGGACAGAAATCCGGCTGGCGGCTGTGGTGGGTGAAGCGGCGCTGGTACGAGCGCAACCGGCGCCTGCGACGGCGCTGGCGGATCAACCGCCACATGGCCAGCGCCGGCGCCTTCATCCGATTCCCGGTCGAGGGCGAGGTCCTGGAAGCGCTGGACGAGGGCCGGCTGGTGATCGGGAACGACACGCTGCTCGAGCCGGGATGCTGGCTGACGCTCGCACCGCAGGCGCGGATCGAGATCGGCCAGGGATGCTTCCTCAACCGCAACGTGATGCTCGCCGCCGTGGACCGGATTGAGATCGGCGATCACGTCATGTTCGCCAACGGCTGCTTTGTCGGGGACGCCGCCCACCGCTTCGACGATCCGGAGAAGCCCATCACCTGGCAGGGGTTCACCTCCAAGGGTCCGGTGCGGATCGGCTCCAACTGCTGGTTCGGCGCGAACTGCGTCGTCACGAGCGGAGTGGCCATCGGCGACCGGTGCGTGATCGGTGCCAACTCCGTGGTCACCCAGGATCTCCCGCCGCGGGTAATCGCGGCCGGGAACCCGGC
>VAYL01000021.1:0-1882 GCA_005884305.1 Actinomycetota bacterium | reverse complement strand
CGCCGCGATCGCCGCGAGTGCCCTCACCGGATGCGGCGGAGGCGGTGGCACGACGAGCAGCCAGCCCACAACGTCCGCCGGCGGGACCGCCACCACGTCCGCGCAGAGCACGACCACGAGCACGGGCAGCGTCTTCGGCGGCGGTGCGGCGAAGGGTCATACGGTCTCCGATGTCCTCAATGCCGTCCTCACCTCGGGCGACCCGGACAAGGCCTGCGGGACGGACTACGTCACCGAGCAATACCTGAGCAAGGCGTATGGCGGCAAGCAGGGATGCGTGAACGCCCAGACGGGCGGTAATGCCGCGCAGTCCGTGTCGATCCAGGGACTCGCGGGCGGCTCGAAGCCCAATACCGCATCGGTGAAGATCGTGCCGAAGGGCGGCGTCTACAGCGGCGAGAAGCTCACGGTCACGATGGTGAAGGAGGGCAATGATTGGAAGATCGACGCCGTGAAGTCGAACGCCCCAGTCGGGCCGTGACGCCCCGGCGCGGCACGTACTCGATCGTCGCGCGGGATCCCGATACGGACGAGCTCGGTGTCGCCGTGCAGTCGCACTGGTTCTCGGTCGGGTCGGTCGTGTCGTGGGGGGAGCCGGGAGTCGGAGCCGTGGCGACGCAGTCGATCGCCGAGCCCGCGTATGGCCCGAGGCTCCTCGAGCGGCTGCGCGGTGGCCAGCGTCCGGAGCCGGCGCTGCGGGAGCTCTTGGCGGCGGATGAGCAGGCGCGATTCCGCCAGGTCGCGGTGGTCGACTCGGCGGGAGCCGTGGCGGTCCACACGGGCGACGGATGCATCCCCTACGCGGGGGATGCACGAGGCGGTGCGTTCAGCGCCCAGGCGAACATGATGGCGGGCCCGTCGGTTTGGCCGGCGATGGCGGAGGCGTTCGACGGCGCGAGCGGACCGCTCCCCCGCCGCCTGCTCGCGGCGCTGGATGCTGGAGAGGCGGCTGGGGGAGACGTCCGCGGACGCCAGTCGGCCGCGCTTCTGGTGGTGCCGGCGGAGGGGGAGTCCTGGCAGCGGACGGTCGAGCTGCGCGTCGAGGATCACCACGATCCGCTCGGGGAGCTCCGCCGCTTGCTCGACCTGGCCGACGCGTACGCCGTGGCGACCGAGGGCGACGATCTGGTCGGCGAGGGGCGTCACAAGGAGGCGGCAGAGCGATACCGGCAAGCTGCGGAGCTCGCGCCGGCGAACGACGAGCTCCTGTTCTGGGCCGGGCTCGCGCTGGCGCATGGTGGGGATCTCGACGGGGGAACGGAGCGCGTCGGCAGTGCGATCGAGATGCATGCGGGCTGGAAGGACCTCCTGGCGCGGCTGGATTCCGAGATCGCACCGTCGGCACCCGCCGTCCGCGAGGCGCTGGGGATCGGGAGGCAGCGAGATGAGTGATAAACGCCCCCGCCTCGTGGGGATCAATCACGTCGCGCTCGAGGTCGGGGACATCGAGGAGGCGCTTACGTTCTACGGACGGATCTTCGAGTTCGACCGCGTTGACCGGATGGCGGGCATGGCCTTCATCGATATGGGCGATCAGTTCATCGCGCTGTCCGAAGTGGATCCTGGCGCGCCGGATCGAGCCCGCCATTTCGGTCTGGTCGTGGACGACAAGCCCGCAGCCCGGGCCGCTCTGGAGGATGCCGGCTTGGAGTTGTCGCCCGGCCGCTTCCTCGACTTTCGGGATCCGTGGGGAAACCTGGTCCAGATCGTCGACTACCGCGACATCCAGTTCACCAAGGCGCCATGGGTGCTCGGCGGGATGGGTTTGGGCGAGCTGCAGAAGCGCCCGGAGGCGATTGCCGAGCTGCGCGAGAAGGGGCTCGCGGAGCCCGACTAGGACACGACCTGGATCACGACTGTTCGCTCCCGCGCGCGGTCGTCG
>VAYL01000020.1:10198-14008 GCA_005884305.1 Actinomycetota bacterium | reverse complement strand
GCCGGCGACGTCGGCATCGGCGAGGTGGTCCGCTGCTGGGCCGTCGCCACCGTCTGCGGGGCATCCCTGCGAGCGTTCAGCCGCTGGGTGTGGCGCCGGACGACCCCGCCGGAGGTGACGGCCGTGATCGGCAACGGCGAGCTCGCTGCGGCGGTGAAGAGGAAGCTGGAGCTGTTCAAGGACATGCACCTTCGGCTCGCTCCGAGCCGCGGCGTTCCGGCGGTCGCGGTGGGCCGGCACCCCGAGGACGAGCTGCGCGCGCTCGTGCGGGGCCTGGATCGCGTGATCGTCGCCTCCGAGCGCGTCGATCCGGAATTCATCGGGCAGCTCGCCGGCGTCTGCCGCACGGAGCACGCCAAGCTGAACGTCGTCTCGCCGCTTCGCGGCCGCGCGGGTGCGGTTCCACGGCTCTCGGAGGTCGCCGACCTGCCGATCCTGGAGTACGACACGCGCGACCCCTCGAGGTCCACGATCCTCATCAAGCGGGGATTCGATCTCGTCGTCTCGAGCCTCGGGCTCCTCGTGCTCGCGCCGCTCTTCCCGTTCGTGCTGGTGGCGATCAAGCTCGATAGCCGGGGTCCCGCGATCTTCGTGCAGTTCCGCGCCGGCCGCACCGGCGTGCCGTTCCGGATGTACAAGTTGAGGACGATGAGCGTCGATGCGGAGCGCGAGCTGGCGGGCCTCGTTTCGATGGACGCTCTCCCGGAGCCGATGTTCAAGCTCCGGGCGGACCCGCGGGTCACGCGTGTGGGCCGGTTCCTGCGGCGGTTCAGCCTCGATGAGCTGCCTCAGCTCGTCAACGTCCTGCGCGGCGAGATGAGCATCGTCGGCCCGCGACCGGAGGAGATCCAGGTCGTCAAGCGCTACCGGCCGGAGCATCGGTTCCGCCTCGACGTGAAGCCGGGCATGACCGGGCCAATGCAGGTCTACGGGCGCGGAGACCTCACGTTCTCGGAGCGGCTAGCGGTCGAGCTCGACTACGTGGAGAATCCCTCGCTCGGTCGCGATCTGCGAATCCTCCTCCAGACCATCCCTGCGGCCCTCCGGGGCCGGGGTGCGTATTAGCCGCAGCGCGACCGTCGTCGTTCCGACGGTTCGCGGGGGGGCGAGCCTTGCGAGGCTCCTCGAATCGCTGCGAGGGCAGAGCGCGCTGCTCGAGGTCCTCATCGTCTCGAACGGAGCCCCGGAGTCGGCGTTGACAGGGATCGAAACCGAGGGAGTGAGGGTGATCCGTCTTACGGAGAACGTCGGCTATTCGCGCGCGATGAATCTCGGCGCCCGCGAGGCCCGGGGCGATGCGCTCGTGCTCCTGAACGACGACTGCAAATGCGAGCCGGGCTACGTCGAGGCGATCGTTGGCCCGCTCGACCCGGCGTCCGGCATAACCATGGCGGCCGGCGTGATGGCCAGCGCGCGCGATCCCGCGCGCATCGACACCGCGGGGATTCGGATCGGTCACGGCCTGCTCGCCTTCGACTACCTGAACGGCGAGCCGGTGGCGGAGCTCGACCGGGGAGCACCCGACCCAATGGGGCCCTCGGGGGCCGCCGCCGCGTTCGACACGCAGGGGTTCCTCGAGGTGGGCGGCTTCGACGAGAATCTCTTCGCCTATCAGGAGGACGTCGATCTCGTCCTCCGGATGCGCCTCGCCGGGACGCGATGCAGATTGGCGCCGGCAGCGCGGGGGCTCCACGACCACTCGGGCACCCTGGGATCGGGCACGGCGCGCAAGAACTACCTGATGGGCTTCGGCCGCGGCTATCTGCTGCGAAAGTGGGGGGTCCTGGGGAACCCACGGCGCGCGCCGAGCGCCCTGGCCGCCGACGCCGTCATCTGCGCCGGTCAGGCCGTGTTCGACCACAATCTCGCCGGGATCAGGGGACGGGTCCACGGGTACCGCGCGGCGACACCGGGCCATCCTTACCCCGCCGCCGTGATCGACGCGCAGCCGCGGGTTCCCGGCCTGCTCGCCGACCTGCGGAGCCGGGCCCAGCGCCGGCGCCGGCTCGCGCGATGAGCTCCCCCGGCCCGGTCGCCGTGGTGATCCCGAGCTGGAACGGCCTCGAGGACCTGCGCGCCTGCGTCGCGTCGGTGCGCGCCCAGGAGGACGTCGCCCCGGAGATGATGGTTGTCGACAACGGCTCCAGCGACGGCACCGTGTCGTTCCTGGAGCGCGAGGGCATCCCGCACCTCGCGCTTCCGCGGAACGCGGGCTTAGCCCGGGCCGTCAACCTGGGCGTCTCGCGCACAACGGCGGCCCTGCTGATCGTGCGGCGGCCCGGCGTCGGCTGCGCATGACCCTCACGGGCAAGGTCGAGGCCCTCCGCTGGCTCCCCCGGCTTCTCCGCGAGCGGCGCCGTCTGCGGCGGACGGGCGAGCCCGTCCGCGCCCGGGCGTGGCTGGGTCGCAGCGTCGTCTGACGCCGGCGCGTCTAGTCGATCTCGCGGCGCTGGACCTTCGGAACAGGGTCGTGTCCGTTGCGCGTGAGCTTGTCGATCACGCGGCGTCCCGCCGGGCGAAGGCCCGGAGGTGCGACGCGCCGCAGCGCCGTGCGCCAGCGCGAACCCTGCAGCGGCTCGCCGGCCCGCAGCCGCATGATCATCTCGGTCAGCCGCTTCTCCCGCTTCTCCAGGTTCGTCAGCCGCTGCCGCATCCGCGCGTTCATCTCGGATTCGGTCTCGGGCATCCGCGACGAGACCGCGCGCGCCAGCGTGTCGTGTACGAAGAAGCGCCCCTCCGCCTTGTTCACGCCGCCCATCGCATACGCGGCACAGACGAACGCGTTGCGATAGGCCTCGTCGCGAACCTCGATGAGCTCGCCGCTGACGCCGTCCGCCGCGTAGATCTTGTCCAGGAGGCGCGTCTGCTCGCGCGCCGCCTCCAGACCTGGCGCGTAGTTGGCCGACCCGGGATGGTTACGCCAGCAGGCGAGCACATCCGGGTGGCGGAGGAACGGTCCGACCGAGTAGGCGCGCACGCACCAGTCGAAGTCCGCCAGGTAGATGAAGGTGGGATCCCAGCCCCCGATCCCCTCGACCACGCGCCGGCGGAAGATCGCGCCGACGTTCACGATGCAGTTGTGCAGCCTAACCGCCTCGGCCGCCGTGTAGGTGGGAGGCGTCATGTCGGCGATCGCCTCGCCGTTCTCGTCGATGATCCGGTAGGCCGGGTAGGCGAGCGCGGCGTCTGGATTCTTCGTGAGCAGCGCGGCCAGCTTCGCGATTGCGCCCGGGAGGAAGAGATCGTCGGAGTTCAGGTATCCGATCAGCTCCCCGCGAGCCATCTCGAAGCCGCGGTTGATGGTCTTCGCCTGACCCATGTTCTCGTGCCGCTCCCACCGCATGCGCTGCGGGTGGCCCTCCGCGTAGCGCTCCAGCACCTGCGGCGTCTGGTCGGTCGAGCCGTCGTCCAGGACGAGGCATTCCAGGTTCGCGTAGTCCTGGCCGAGGATGCTGTCGAGGGTCTCCTCGAGCAGCCCGCCGGCGCGGTTGTACGCCGGGACGATGATCGTGACGAGCGGCTCGCGCTCCGTCCCCTGGCTCATCCGGTTTCCGCTGGCTGCCCCGCGTCGTTCATGGACCCGCTCCTGATGCTACCTCGTGCCGCGGCCCCCAGGACGATGCGTGCGACGGTGGGGCTCACGGCCTCGACCATGTACTCGCGCGGCGGCACCCAGCGCGGGAAGGTGGCGAGAGTCGTGAGCACGCAGCGGCGGATCCCCTCCCGTTCAACGCCCGCGATCATGTTGCTTCCGCACTCGACCGTCTCCGGCCGCTCGGTCGTGTCGCGCACGGTGACGGCGGGAACCCC
>VAYL01000020.1:4001-10181 GCA_005884305.1 Actinomycetota bacterium | reverse complement strand
CGGCACGGTCCCGCTGTCGGTGAGCACGCAGCGCGCGTGGCGCTCCAGCTTGAGGAAGTCGAAGAACCCGAGCGGGGGGCTAGCGATCACGCCATCGCCCTCGAGTTCCACTCCGAACGACTCGAGCTTGGCCTTCGTGCGCGGGTGGATACTGCAGACGAGCGGCAGCCCGAGGTCGCGGGCGATCGCCGTGACGCCTACGACCAGCGAGCTCAGCCGTTCCTCCAGGTCGACGGTCTCCTGGCGGTGCGCGGTGAGCAACAGGTACCCATCGGCGTCGACGCCGAGGCGGTCGAGCGCGTCGGAGGCCTCGATGGCGTCGGCGTGGCGGCCCATCACCTCCTTGATGGGGTTGCCGGTGACATAGATCCGTTGCGACTGGATCCCCTCGGCGATGAGGTTCGCCCGGCTCCGCTCGGTGTAGGGCATGAGGATGTCGCTCGAGTGGTCGATCACACGGCGGTTGACCTCCTCCGGCACGCGGTCATCGAAGCAGCGGTTTCCCGCCTCCATGTGGAACACGGGGATGCCCAGCCGCTTCGCCACGAACGCGGAGAGCCCGCTGTCGGTGTCGCCGAGCACCAGCAGCCGGTCGGGGCGCTCCTCGGTCAACACCTCGCCGACGCCCGAGATGATCGCCCCGATGCGGTCGGCGAACGTCCCCCCGCTGATCCCGAGGTACGTGTTCGGCGAGCGGACCCCGAGCTGCTCGAAGAAGACGTCGGAGAGCGTCGGGTCGGAGTTCTGCCCGGTGTGGACGAGGACGTGGTCGCAGAGTCCGTCGAGGAGCTCGATCAGCGGGCTCAGACGGATGATCTCGGGACGCGTCCCCAGAACGGTGAGGACCTTCACGCCGCGAATACGGGCGCGTCGTCAAGCATCAGCTTGTTCTCGCGAAGGAGCTCGAGGACCGCGGTGGGCTCCAGCGTCTCGTTGGCGGAGCTGTACTCCCGCCCGCCGAGCGGCTCGGCGTTGAGCGGCTCGGACCGCAGCTCGGGCAGCAGCGGCAGGATCACGAGGTTGAGGCCGCGCTTGAAGGTTCGCGGGGCCTCCTCCTCGGAGACGAGGATCTCGTGGATCTTCTCCCCGGGCCGGATTCCGACCCACTCGATCTCGATCGGGCGATCGCCGATCAGCGCGTCTGCCAGGTCGCGGATCAGGGCGGAGGGGAGCACCGGGATGTAGGTCTCGCCGGGGCCACCCTCCTGGAGGGCGTCGAACACCGTGTCCACCGCGCGGTCGAGGCTGAGCAGGAACCGTGTCATGTCGGGGCTCGTCATCGTGACCGGCCCGCCGTTGCGGATCTGCTCGTGGAAGAGCGGCACCACCGAGCCCCTGGAGGCGAGGACGTTGCCGTAACGCGCGGCCAGGAACCGAGTCCCCGGGGACTCGATGTTCGCGCGATTCAGGATCCGCTCCTGAACCGCCTTGGTCATGCCCATCACGTTCACGGGCTTGCACGCCTTGTCGGTGGAGACGCCGATCACCGTCTCGACCCCCAGCTCGTAATCGCGGATCGCGCGCACGAGGTTCTCGGCGCCCACGACGTTGGTCTTCACCGCCTCGAACGGGTTGTACTCGCAAACGGGCACCTGCTTCATGGCGGCCGCGTGGAACACCACGTCCCGGCCGCGAAGGAGCGAGACCACCGAGGCGGGATCGCGGATGTCGCCGACCTGGAAGTGCAGGCGCGAATGGCGCTCCTCCTCGTAGACGATCTCGTCGGTCGCCACCCGGCGGTGCTGGAAGTCGAGCCGCATCTGGTGCTGGGTCGCCTCGCTGCGCGAGAACACGACCACCTCGGCGGGGAGGCCCACCTCACCCTCGAGCAGGCGCCGGACGATGACCTTGCCGAAGGATCCGGTCCCTCCGGTTACCACTACCCGCTTGTCCGTCAGCAAGTTCTCCCGCTTATCGGTGAGCAAGTTCCCTCCTGATCTCTTCATACGGTGTCTCGTCGGCCGCGAGCTCGCTAACCATGTCGTCCCACGCAGGGGGCCGGCGGCCGGTGATGTGGCCCAGCCGGCTTGAGTCTAGAGAGCGGTCGATGACCACGTCCTCGTCCGGCACGATCTCAATTCCGAGCTCCAAGGCGTCATTCAGCTTCGTCAGCAGGCTCAGCTTGTCGATCGGCTCGGCCGCCAGATGCCAGATTCCGTCCAGCTCGGGATGCTCCTCGATCAGGAACGCCAGCTCGGCGGCGAGCGCCCTGGTCGTGAAGCCGCTGAACACCGCTCGCTCAAACCCGCGGACGCTCCCTCCGCGGTTGGAGATCAGCCACTCGAGGAGGCCGAGCGTCCCCCGGAGCTCGCGGCCGATCAGCGAGGTCCGCAGCGTCAGCAGGCCATCCCCCGCGACCTCGCCGAGCAGCTTCGAGCGCCCGTAGATGTCGGTTGCGTCCGGGACGTCGTCCTCGTTGTAGTTGCCGCGATTGCCGCTGAACACGCAATCGGTCGAGATGTGCACCATGCGTGCGGACTGCTCGCCGCACAGGGCCGCGAGTTCGTGCGGGAAGAGGGAGTTGATGCGGATCGCCGGCACGGCCTGCTGCCCCGCCTCGGCCTGCTTGACGGCGCCGATGCAGTTGACCACGACTTCGGGCCGCGCCCGCTGGAAGGCGGTGCCCAGGCTCTCCGGCCGCTCGGCGCTGACGCCGTCGATCAGCGTGACCCCTGCGAGCAGGTCGGCCACGGGCGCCGCGACCGGCTCGCGCCCCGTCCCGAAGCACTCGAAGCGCTCAGCCCACTCCAGGCAGAGCCGATGGCCCAGCGTTCCGGTGGCTCCGACGACCAGCACCCTCATGTGGGCGCTCCCGAACGGCGCTGGCGAACGCGGCGGGCAATCGCGCGCAGCGGGTTGCGCACCTCCGCGCGCAGTCGCTCGTTGTCCTGGCGGAGCTCAGCGATGACCTCGCGCGCGGCAGCCAGCTTCGCGGCGGTGCTTCTTTCCCCGGCAGCCGCCGAGACCTCCTGGGCGTGACCGTCGACGACGAAGTAGCGCTCGCCGGGATCGTTGAACCCGGGCGCGATCACCGTCGCCGAGAGCACCAGGGCGTTCCTGTAGGCCTGATCGCGCACGGCGTCGAGCTCGGGCTCGTGGTCCTCGGCGTAGAGCGAGTCGAGAATGCGCAGCCGCTCCTCGGCCATCTCGCGTCCCTGCTCGGCGACGGTGAGGGCGCCGCCGTGGCGCCGCCAGCAGGCGAGTGGCTCGGCGACGCGGACGAACGGGCCGACCTGGCTCAGGCGCAGCCAGAGCTCCTTGTCGGCGAGGTAGCGCAGATCCGTGCGAAGAGGGCCGGCGCGGCGCACCGCCTCGGCGCGGAACAGCGCGCCTGGGCCGACGATCGTGTCCTGGAGTCGGACGGACTCCACTCGGGAGTACTCCGGCGGCGCCATGGTGTCGATCACCTCGCCCGTCTCGTCGATCACCTGGTAGGCGGGATAGGCGAGGACGGCATCCGGGTTTTGCTCCAACTCAGCGGCCAGCCGCGAGACGGCCCCCGGGAGGAGGATGTCGTCTGAGCTGAGGTAGCCCAGCAGGGGTCCCTCGGCCATCTCGAGGCCCCGGTTGAGGGTGGCCGCCTGCCCGCGATTCTCCTGCTGCGTCCAGCGAAACCGGCCCGGGTGCCGCTCGGCGTAAGCGGCGAGGACCTGCGGGGTCTCGTCCGTGGATCCGTCGTCGATCGCCAGGACCTCGAGGTTCGGGTGGTCCTGCGAGAGCACGCTGTCGAGCGCCTCGCTCAGGAGCCGCCCGGCCCGGTTGTAGACCGGGACCACGATGGTCACCCGCTCCGCGGGCCCCTCAGCGGAGCTCGAGGTCATCCTCCAGGAACCACTCGTACGGCGTTCCGCGCAGGGCGTTCGAGATCTCAGACCAGTTCTCGATCGTCTCCGACAGCGGGCGACTGCGCACCCGCTTGAACAGCGACTGAAGCGGGACCGGGTCCACGTCCAGGAAGTCCTGGATCGCGTCCAGTCGCTGGCCGGCACCGAGGTCCTCGTACGTGATCTGGAAGCTGGGCCGGCCGTCGGCGAGCCCGTCCAGATAGCGCTCGTGCTCGTCCGTCAACCGGAACACGGCGAGCGCCTGACTCGGATCGATCGCGACGGTCGCGTCGCCGTAGTCGCCGTGGGTCGACTGCGGGACCCGCGTCGTGGCCAGGAGCCTGCGCGATGCGAGCAGCGCCAGCAGGTTCAACCGGCGGAGGCGCACGATCCGCATCTGGTCGCCCTCGAGGACGCGGAGGGCCTCGGGGTGTGCCCGGATCGAGTTGAGCGGCAGCTTGAACCCGACCGCGCGCTCGCCGAGCGGCGCGGTGAGCTGCGCCACATAGTCGACCGGGTCGTCGATTGGCGACGTGACGAACGCCTCATCCAGCGTCCCTTCGTGGTGAGTGAAGAGCTCGCCGAAGCAGCGGATCTCCGGGTGGGAGTCGAGCAGCGAGACGAGGTGCGTCGACCCGGTGCGGCCCAGGCAGACGATCGCGAAGGTGAGGCCCGTACGGTTCGCGCCGGTCACGAGCTCGTGCGCGAGAGCTCCTCTTCGCAGCTCGCCAGCGCGTATCCGAAGCGGAACAGGAAGTCGACGTCGAGCCGATCGACCAGGGGCTCGACGTCGAAGCCTCCGTCGACGCCGGCCGCGTCGAGGAGCGCGCGGTTTCGCGCCCGCGCCACGCCACGGCCGGTCGCGCGCGCCCACGACTCGATCTGCTGCCAGGCGTCGCTACCGGGACCGAACATCTCGAGGAACTCCTCGGAGGCGCTGTGTGGCGCCTCGAGCGGCGGATCTGGTGCGCCGGCGATGGGCATCCCGGCCTCGACGCCCGCGGTGGCGGCCGCCTGGCCGGCGAGCCGGGCCGCGATCAGACGCTCGTGCCTGCGGGGACCCGCGAGGTCCTCGGCGATCGCGGCTGCCTCGGCGCCGGGGTCGCCGGCCGTCCGGAGCCGTGAGGCCGGCTCGTCGGGAAGCGCCACGGCCTCTCCCTTCCGGCGTTCGAATCGCCGCAGCGAGAATCCCAGCGAGATCACGAGGAGGGAATTGCCCTCGTAGGCTGCCGTGTGGCGAAGGAGCAGGTCCGAACCGGGTGCCTCGTCGAGCAGGCCGGTCCGCGCCCCCCGGATCAGCGGCCCGGCGGGTTCGTAGGTGTCGGGCGCCCCGATGTAGCCGGTCAGCCTCTCGAGCAGCCCGCGGAAGCGGGGGCGGACGTCGAACGGGTCGGCGGAGGCGCCGTTGGTGCTCGGAGGGGTCGCGGCCTTGCCCTCGTGAGCGCCGGCCCGGGTCCCCCGGAGGCGTCGCAGGATCCGGCGCCCGCGGGACGGCTGCTGCCGGGGCGGGCGGTGCTCGAGCAGTTCGCTCACCGTCACCAGCTCATACCCCTCGCCGACGAGGCCCTCGACCAGTTCCGGAAGCGCGTTCGCGGCGCGGCTCCACGGCAGGCCGTCGTGAAGCAGCACGATCGCCCCCGGCGCCACGTGCTCGAGCACGTTGCGGGTGATCTCGTCCGCGCTGATGCCGGCCCACGGCGGGATCGCGTCCTCGGAGTCGACGCTCCAGAGGATCACGCGCATGCCCTCGTCGATCGCGACCTCGGCGCCCGGCGTGTCCACCGCCCCGAAGGGCGGCCGAAAGACCTGCGGGCGATCGCCGGTCACGTGCTCGAGCACCGCCGTGCACGCCGCGACCTCATCGGGAGTCGGGAAGGGCGAATGGCCGTAGGAGTGGTTGCCGATCTGGTGGCCGCCGGCGAGCAGCCTGTGGACGATGTCCTCCTGGCCGTCGACCTTGCGCCCGACGAGGAAGAACGTGCCCCGGGCGCCGTGGCGCTCCAGCGTCTCCATCACGCGATAGGTCTGCAGGACGGGGCCGTCGTCGAACGTCAGGGCCACCTTCCGCTCGCGCCGGCTGGCCGGGCTGCCGCGCCGGTTGACGAGCCGGATGAGGTTGGTGTAGTCGCGCCCCTCGCCGGCGCGGTTGACCGTGGTCGAGAGAACGTTCTCCTTCGGATTGGTCGAAGCCGGCGCTTCGCCGTTCGACTCCGGGACGGGATCGGGCGACGGGGCGTCGCGGGGATAGCCGAGCTCGCGGAGCTTGGGGCCCATCGCCTCGTGGAGAATCGCCGACTCCTCGTCGTCCATGTTCCCGTGCCACGCCCCGGGGGTCGCCGACCGGAAGAACTTCGTC
>VAYL01000020.1:2766-3898 GCA_005884305.1 Actinomycetota bacterium | reverse complement strand
TCATCTTCCGGCGCTCGGCCGGGTGCGCGCTGAAGGCGCGCTCGATCGAGGTCACGTCGCCGACCCAGGTGCGGGAGCGCCGGCGAATGAACTCCCGGCGCTCCTCCGGGTTCGTCCAACCGGTGACCGGGAGCCAGCCTCCGGGCTGGTTCGCGGCCGTCTGGGAATCGACGACGTCGCGGCCGTCGCGCACCAGGAAGATCATCTTCGAGCGCGGGAACATCGACATCACCAGCGGGGCCGCGTGGGAGCCGGCGACCTCCTTGAGGAAGAGGAGCGGGTCGTCGGTGTCGAAGCGCTCGGCGGTGCGCTCGAGGAACCGGTGGAACCGCACGAGCATCATCCGCCGCACCTCGGGTCGCCAGGCGTCCGCGTACTTCTCCGAGAAGAAGTAGTTCGCGCGGTTGCGGAGACCCAGGGCCGAGCTGAAGGTCATGGGGGAGAGGTCATCCGAGTAGTCGGCCGAGCCGTGGAGCGGCAGCAGGTGGTTCGAGACGAACGTGGTGTCGACCGGGATCAGGTCGATCTTTCCCTGCCACGTGCGGGGGGCGAGGAAGCCGAGCAGGTCGTCATCGCTCTGGCTCGAGTCGACGAGCTTCAGCGGATGGCTGAGCATCCGCAGCAGCCAGGTGCTCCCGCTGCGGGCGGTGCTCCACATCCAGACGATCCTGGACTCGAACTCCTGGTCGTCGAAGGGAAGCCCCGCCATCGCCGAGTAATCGCTTCGGCCCGTCCTCTGCCGGCGAAACCTCATCTGGACTCCCGGAGTCTTTCAAGCTCGGACTCGAGGCGGCGGGCGTAGGCGCGGAGCTCGTCGTACTCGGCCTGGTGGCGGTCACGCTCGAGCTGCTCGGGCGTGACGGTCTCCGCTCCGGCTTCGCCCTCCAGCGGCGGCACGAAGAAGCGGTCGAGTCGGGGCGGCCCGCCGGGGCCGGCATCATCGGCGCCGAGGCGCCGGAGATAGCCCCCCGCATTGTGCGTCAGCAGCAGGCGCTCGCGCCAGCGATCGACCTCGAACGGCTGGCCCTCAGCGAGCCACTGGGCGAGCGCGTGCGCCGGGCCCTCGCCCTGGTCGAAGCGAACGGTGCGTCCCATCCAGGTGTCCTCCACGACCAGGTAACACTGCGGGGTG
>VAYL01000020.1:2054-2676 GCA_005884305.1 Actinomycetota bacterium | reverse complement strand
ATCTTGGGATCGGTCGAGCTGCCCTCGATCAGGTCGACCTTCGGGTGGTCGGCGATGTGGGGGCTGACTCCGCTCAGGTCGACGTCCACGCCGATGACCTGGCCATCGATTCGCAGCAGGTCGAGCAGGGTCGCGATGTAGTGGGTCGCGCCTCCCGCCAGGACGCCGGTCTCGACGATGAGATTGGGTCGCGTCTCCGCGATGATCTCCTGAAGGATCACGAGGTCGGTGGGCGCCTTCACGATGGTGACCCCCAGCCAGCGCGTGCGTCCCAGAGTCTGGTCGCGGAGCTCGTGGTAGAGGTCGGCGAACTGCACGACGATCTCCGGCCATTGCCGGGCATCGCCGGTTTCGTGCACGGTGCTCTGGCTCTCGTCGGAGCTCATGCGCGCAACTGGGTCAGAGTGCCTCGGCGACGGCCGGGGCCTCGCGCACGAAGTACCGGACCGAGAACACGCAGATGAAGACGGCGAAGACGATCGGGATCATCAGATGCCCCCAGCCGTGCGCGGCCTGGACGACGTTCGGCGCCGACGGATCGGTGATCGCCTTGCGCAGAACCACGAATATGGGGGAGAGCGGGTTCAGCATCACGACCTTCTGCACGCCGGGCGGAATGTTG
>VAYL01000020.1:378-2002 GCA_005884305.1 Actinomycetota bacterium | reverse complement strand
GAACGCGACCGAGAGGAAGAGCGAGAGCCCGGTCGCCAAGATGACGAGCACGATCGCGCAGACCGGCAGGAGCAGCCAGCTCCAGGTTGGAGTCAGCTGAAAGGCCAGCAGGAGAAGGAAGCCCACGACTAGATTGAGGCCGAGCGTCATCGCCGCGGTGAGTGACGAGGAGAGCGGAATCACCATCCGCGGGAACTGCATCTTCCGAACGAGGCCCTCCTTCGACGAGAGCGCCCGCAGCCCCCGGTTGGTGATCTCCTGGAAGGCCTGGAACATCATGATGTTGAGCATCAGCATCGGGGCGAAGTTGGGGATGGCGCCCCCGAAGGACAGGATCCTGCGCAGGAACAGGAAGATGATCCCGAAGGTGATCAGCGGTCGCATCAACGCCCAGAAATAGCCGAGGACGGCGTCGACGTAGCGCATCCTGAAGTCGGTAACCGCCGATAGCCAGAGGAGCTCCCAGAAGCGCCTGCGCGAGTCTCCGAGGGCGGTGGGCCCAGCTCGAGCGGTTGGACCTCCGCGACGGTGGTCATCTGACCTCCAGCTCGGGCTCGTCTACCTCGACGCCTGTCGGCTCGACCTCGATCTCGCTGTCGACGGACACGACGCTGCCCGTCTCGTCCGGTCCGTCGACGGCGAAGCTGAGCCACCGGCCCGGCGAGCGCAGGCCCCCGCGTTCGTCCCCATCGCTCTCGTCCTCCGGCTCAGGCTCGGCCACGCGGCACATCAGCGCGTACCGGCCGGACGCGAGCCGGTTCTCGATGCGTGCAGCGACCCGGAACCGTCCCTGGACGCGGTCCAGGCCGGGCTCCAGCGGCCGCGGCGGCGCGACGTAGAGCGGGCGGCCGCCCGAGTCGAGGATCGTGAACCTGACTTCCGGCGTTCGCATGGGCCGCCGGATCTCGATCTCGGCCTCGGCGTCGATCGGGGTCCGGCCCGCGATCCGCGACTCCGCAGCGGCCTCACCGTTCGCGAACCGAAGGGTGGTCACCTCGGCGACATCCGCGGCATCGGCGCGCGCCTCGGCGGTCCACCTGCGCCGTTGGTTGACGGCGAGGTAGCTGTTCGCCACCTCCTCGGGCTCGCCCATGCGCTGGATCTTTCGCTCGAACAGGAGGATCGCCCGATCGCAGTGGCGATTGATCGATCCCATCTCGTGGCTGACGAGGACGACCGTCCTGCCCTGCTCGCGCATGTTCGCGATCACGTCCCCGCACTTGTCACGGAAGCCCTTGTCGCCGACCGCCAGGATCTCGTCGATCAGCAGGACGTCGGCGTTGACGTGGGTCATGACGGAAAACCCGAGCCGCCCCCGCATACCGGACGAGTAGTTCTTGAGGCGTAGACCGGTGAAGTCCTCGAGCTCTGCGAACTCGATGATCTCGTCCGTGCGGCGCTTCGCCTCGGCCGGGCTTAGCCCCATCATCACCCCGTTGATGAGGATGTTCTCCCGCGCCGGAAGCTCGGGCCGAAAGCCAACGCCCAATTCGATGAGCGGCGCGACTCGCCCCGCAACGCGGATCCGTCCCTTGTTAATCGGGTAGATCCCCGCGATCAGCTTGAGGAGCGTGCTCTTGCCGGCGCCGTTAGGACCGACCACGCCGAAAACCTCGCCCTGATG
>VAYL01000020.1:0-276 GCA_005884305.1 Actinomycetota bacterium | reverse complement strand
TCCCTGACCTCGATCGTGACGGTCCCCGGCATCGAGGACAGGATAGAGCGCGGTTTTTCCGTGGCCGCAGGGCTCATGCCGCGCCGTGATCGATGGCGAACGGGGTTTCGGCCAGCGCGGCCGCGAGCTCGTCGAAGTTCTCGATCACGTCTCGCAGCGGCCGTTCGCGAAGCCGCTCGTATCTCGACGTGAGTTCATGAGGCTGGACCCCTAGAAATGATTGGAGATCGTCGAGTTGATGGCCGTCAACGAGTTCCTCATACGTGAGTTTGAACA
>VAYL01000019.1:3994-4470 GCA_005884305.1 Actinomycetota bacterium | reverse complement strand
CCTCACGGGGCAAGTTCTAGCGCGTGTCGGGGGCGCGGACGCCGGCTGACGCTTAGCGGGAGGCGATCAACGCGGCGAGCTGCGACCGAGCGGATTCCATGCGAGAGGCTGGCACGTCGGTCCGGTACATCGTCGGGAAGAGGTTTCGCGCGATGCTCATCGCCTGGGCGTGCTTGCCGCGCTCATCGAGGATGTGCAGGTACTCGAAGGCCTCGCGGCCGTCGCAGATGCGCTTGAGGCGGATCGAGTCGATCGGGATGTGGTGCTTGCCGCCGATCCGAGCCGGCGTTCCCGGATAAAACAGAGTCCCGTCGCCGTTGCCGCCGAAGTCGTACTGGTCCGTCCACGCCGGCGCGCCCGTCCGGCTGCTAAACACTCATCCCGAGCGCGTTGACGGGGTTAAGGACGCTATGGCGTCCCTAACCCCGTCAATGTTGTGAAAACGGCTAGTCGACCTGGCCCTCGGCCTCGAGGCC
>VAYL01000019.1:0-3951 GCA_005884305.1 Actinomycetota bacterium | reverse complement strand
GCCGCCCGTCCTGGTTGTAGGCGCGGGTGTGGACCTTGACCACGCCGCGGTCGGGCTTGGAGCTCGACGGCCGGACCTCCAGCACCTCCGACTCGGCGAACAGCGTGTCGCCGTGGAAGACCGGGTTGGGATGGCTGAGCTCCTCGGTGGCGAGGTTGGCGATCGCCTTGCCCGAGATGTCGGAGACCGTCATCCCGAACACGAGCGAGTACACGTACGGCCCGGCCACGACGTTCCGGCCCTGCTGGGACTGGCCGGCATAGACGTCGTTCACGTGAAGGGGATGGTGATTCATGGTCAGCAGGCAGAACAGGTGATCCTCGGCCTCGGTGACCGTCTTGGCCGGCCAGTGCTCGTAGGTATCGCCCACCTCGAACTCCTCGAGAAAGCGCCCGTACCGGTGCGCCCCCGACGCCTCGCGCGTCGCCTGGTCGGTGTGCAGCTGATGCTCGGTCGTGTCGGTGTCGGTCATGCTCCCTCGTCGATTTGGGTCGTCCGTTTCGGGCACGGCAGTATGCCCGACCCGGTTCGGGTGCCGCTGCGCGAGGAGGCCTGGATCGGCCTCCTCGCGCGAACGGGCAGGGCTACCCTGCGAACGCCGTGGCCCTGNAGCTAGTAGCTGTAGACCGATCCACCGCCACTGCTCGAGGTGGATCCGCCACCGCCACCACCGGACGTGCCACCGGAGTTGCCGACGGTGACCACGTGCCACGTGAACTGCTGGCCGCCGAAGGCGTCCTTGAAGCCGTCGCCGCTGACCTGGCCGGGCTGGTCCTGAGTGAAGGAGTACAGGGCCTCACCGTTGTAGGTGACCTGCATCCCACCGTCCGGCCGCTGTACGGTGCCGAGCTTACCTGGGACGGAGCTCGAGCTGGACACGTTTCCGTTCGCGGTTACCGGCTCCCAGAAGGAATTGCATGCGCCCGTGCACAGGATCTTCCCCGCCGCGGCCTCCTGGTCAGAGGCGTAGAGGGTCTGGCCGCTGGAATCGACCAGCACCGTGCCCGTGCCTCCGATGTCCTTCGTCGAGACGGCATTCATCCCGACTCCCGCCGTCGCGGTGGTGCCGCTGCTACCGCTTCCGCCGCCGCAGGCCGCGAGGGCGACTGCCGCCG
Organism: Actinomycetota bacterium; assembly: GCA_005884305.1. Lineage (GTDB taxonomy): Bacteria > Actinomycetota > Thermoleophilia > Solirubrobacterales > 70-9 > AC-56. The sequence continues at coordinate 2,836 of VAYL01000019.1, read as the reverse complement.
CGATCACGAGTGCCGGGATCAAAAAGAGCTTCTTCATCGATGACCTCCTGTGGTCGAGTGGGGTTGGCCCTATATGGACAGAGACGCCGGTTGAGCCGGATTTCTTCCCGCTCCCTCGCGAAGCGCTGATGCGGGCGCCCCGCCGGCTCGATCCAGACCGCGCCGTCGATCACCTGCCCCGCCTGTATCGCGCGGCCCGTGCGTGGACCCGGTCGCGCGAGGAGGCGGAGGACCTCGTCCAGGAGACCTACGCCCGCGTCCTTTCGCGCCCACGGCTCATTCGCGGTGAGGGCGAGCTCGCCTACCTGCTGCGAGCGCTTCGCAACACCCTCGTCAGTCAGCGCCGCTACGAGGCGCGCCGGCCGGCCACATCCCCCCTACTCGACGAGTCGCCAACCGGCTCACGGCCGTCCGACGACCCGGCGGAAGCGGCCGCGATCCGTGAGGTCCACGACGCGATCGCCGAGCTTCCCGCGGAGTTTCGTGATGCGCTCGTCGCGGTTGACGTCGCCGGACTCTCCTACCGCGAAGCGGCGCGGGCGCTGGAGGTCCCGGAGGGCACCCTCACGAGCCGCCTATTCCGGGCGCGCGACCGACTGGCCGGGCGCCTTGAGAGTTAGTACCGGAGCGTTCCGCCGCCATGCCAGCTGGCCAGCGTCAGAAGCTCCGACCGCGACGTAGCACCGGTGATCACGCACGTATGCCCCAACCCCTCCCAGGTCACCGTGGGACGGCCATCGACGTCGAGCGCTTCGTAGCGAACGCCCTGCCGGTTCACGGCGTGCGCTCCCGACGGCCCGGGGATCGCCGACCCGGCAAGCACGACGTAGCCGATGCGCTTTCCGCCCTTCTCGTAATAGACGACGGTGGCGGCGCGCCCATCCACCTCATCGCTGCGAACGCCGATCGGCTTCCAGCCGTACGCCCGCGCGAGGTCGGGGAACACGACCCCGTCTACCTGAGCCGCGAGCTTCGACTTGCTGCCATCGAGCCGCCCGGGCGCGGGACCGGTGGGCGGGCTGGCCGCCAGGCGCGCCGCGTCCGCGACGGTCGGACCGCTGGGGGCGCCGGTCAGCACCAGGGCGAGCACGATTGCCGTTGCCGCCGCCAGAGCACCGCCGAACGCAAGCCCCGGGACCAGCCGCGCTCGGCGCCGGCCCGTTGCCCGGTCGCCGCCAGTGCGGTGGACCCTCGTACGCAGGGAGGCCGGCACCGGCTCGCTCGCGGCCGCGCGTGTCGCGACCACGGCTCTTCGCTGGCGGTCGAGGGCATCCCGCAACTCGGGCCTGGCGGCGACTCGCGCCTCAAGGGAGGCGCGCCTGTCCGCGGGCAAGGTGCCATCGGCGAGGGCCGCCAGCTCCGCCATGTCCTGTGCGCTCAGCTTCGAAGTCATCTCCCCCATGGCCTCCTAAATACCACCACATCGGCGCGAGGCCGCCGAAGCGCGGCTCTACCAACGGCCTCCCGGCGCTCGCACAAGGAACCGACCGACCCCATAAGCGCTCAGCGAGACCACAGCGACCACCTCCGCGACCCGCGATGCGAGGATTGCCGTCGGGTCATAGCCGGGCTCCATGAAGCCGAACAGCGGCGTGTGCTCGCTGATCGCGAGAAAGGCGAAGGAGGTCGCCCCGAGGCCGATCCCCGCAAGGGCCAGCAACCCCACAGCGGCTCCACCCACGGCTCGGCCGAACAGGGTCTCGACGGGACTCAGAAGCGCCAGCCCGATAACCGTCGCCCCGGCGAAGTTCAGAACGAAGAGCGTTCCGATCGTCGGGATCGCGGAGTAGAGCGTCTCGTACTGCTGAAGGTGCACGGCGCCAACGGCCAGCACGGCGAGCGCCCCGATCACGCGCACAGCGAGCGGCCACGACCCAGGATGGCTGGTTGCGGAAGATCTCCCTGAGCGCGCGATCTCAACTCTCACCGCGTCGCTCTCCGGGCCCTGTTCCGCATGTCCGTTCACGCGGCGGGCGGCATCTACGAGCCGCGCCCACCGATCCTGATCGATGCTCTCCATCTGGGAGCCTCCTTTCGTTAGTGGCGTCACCGATGAATGACGCCCCAAAGGTCTCCGTTCTTCCCGGGGCTACGGCCCGGAGTCGAGCAGCGTGCCCACGCCCAGCACGAGCGCATCCATCCCAGGGCGTCCAACAACCTGGACCGATGCCGGAAGGCCGCCCTCCGCCGCGCCGCATGGGACCGCCAGCGCGGGCGCGCCGATCGCGTTGAACGGATAGGTGAACTCCGTCAGGCGACCGCGGAGCGCGAGGTCGCCGATTCCCACCGGCGGCGCGACCATCGGCAGCGTTGGCGTCAGCACGACGTCGACGCCCCTCATCAGCTCGGCAAGACGCTCGCGATACCGCTCGCGAGTCTCGAGCCCCGCCTCGTACTCTCGATCGGTGACCTCGAGGCAGCGGTCGAGCTTCTCGGCGACGTCGTGGCCATATCGGTCCCGGTAGTCGGAGAAGAGCTTCACATGCACTTCCGCGGTCTCACGCATTCGGACGTGATGGACGCCGGGCGGCATCGCCGGTAGGGCGAGCTCGCGCCGGTTGGGAAACGTCGCCGCCGCCTCGTCCACCCGTGCTCGCACGAGTGGATCGGCCTGGCCGAGCCACGCGAAGCCGACCTCCACGTCGTTCGGGTCGATATCCGGCACCGGGTCGAGGTCGGGCGCGAGCGCGGTCATCATCCGGGCGCAATCGGCGACGGTGCGCGCCATGGGCCCGACGTGGTCGAAGCTCGGCGCCAGGGGAAAGCAGCCGGCCGTCGGCACGAACCCGAACGTCGGCTTGAAGCCAACCGTCCCGCAGCAGGCGGACGGCGCCCT
>VAYL01000018.1:3935-6738 GCA_005884305.1 Actinomycetota bacterium | reverse complement strand
GTGCTGATCTTCCTCGTGCTCCTTCACTCCGGGAAGGACACGGGGCTCTCCGGCGCCTTCGGGATCGGGCAGTCGGGCAGCGCTTTCGGCGGGGGATCGCTGGTCGAGCGAAACCTCGACCGGTGGACGATCGGCTTCGCGATCCTCTTCGTCGTCAACACGATCATCCTGCTCAAGATCTGAATCACGGCCGGAACCGTCTCGTCGCAGCGGCCGCGCTTCTTGCGGTGGTGGCGACCGCGGCCGGATGTGGTGGCGACTCGGCTGAGTCGGTCACGCCGGGCAGCCAGCCCACGCCGTCCGGCACGCTTCGCATCGCGATCCCGGACCGGCCGGGCTCGCTGGATCCGCTGCTCGCGACGTCGGCGGCGGACCGGCTGGTGGTCGGGCAGATCTATGAGCCGCTCACCCGCGCCATCTCGGGGCCATATGGAGAGGGGGTAAGCCAGTCCGGGGTGGCGCTGTGGGCGCACCCTGGGGCAGGAGGGACGATCTGGAGGGTTCGCCTAAGGCCGGGCGTCAGCTTCAGCGACGGCGCGCACCTCGACGCCGCGGCCGTGCTTGAGAACGTCATGCGCTGGCGCACGACGCCCGAGGGCCAGGCGCTCCTCCCGGGACTCGTTGCCGCCGACGCCCCCGCGCCGGACCTGGTGCGCTTCATCTTCGACCGCCCGGTCACCGACCTCCGGCGCGAGCTCGCGTCAGTGCGCCTTGGCGTCGTCTCCCCCCGGGCGCTGCGCGCCCCCGACGCGAATACTCGCCTTGCCCGCGGTCTCGCGGCCGGCACCGGGCCGTTCGAGCTCCACCGCGCCGACTCGCGCGAGGTCCTCCTGGCGCGAAATGGGCGGTGGTGGGGAACGCGAGAGCAGCTGGGACCGGGAGTTGAGCTGATCGCATTCCGCTTCCCGCGGGCCGCCGGGCGGCGGCTGGCGCTGCTCGAGCGGGGGAGCGTCCAGATCGCAGAGCGCTTGGGCCCGGATCAAGTCGCCGCCCTCGGCCAGCACCCGCTCTTGACGGATATGGCGGGTCCGGGCAACTCCAGCGTCGGGCTCTCGCGCGAGGTGCGCGGGGTCTCCGTTGCGCAGGGCACGCCGGTCCTCTCCCGCACCTGGCTCACGACCGTGAGCACGGCCGAGGGATAAAGCCGCGCCGCCCGCCTGCCGACACAAACTCTACATTGGCGGCATCCGGGGAGAGCGGCCAGGAATGGCAGTGAACGCAGGCATGGGCAGGAGAGGATCAGCGATCACGCGCGCGGCGATCGCCACGGCGTTGGTCTGCGCCGCCACGGTGTGTGCCTCCCCGGCGTCCGCGGCGTCCAAGGAGGTGCACTACGGGCGCTACGCGATCCGGGTGCCGGCGTCGTGGCCCGTCTATGACCTGGCCAAGCGGCCGCACGCCTGCGTTCGCTTCGACCGCCACGCGGTGTATCTCGGATCGCCCGGCGCCGAGCAACGCTGCCCGGCGCAGGCGGTGGGCCGAACCGAGGCGATCCTCGTCGAGCCGCAGGGCGCGAGTGGAGCGGAGCGCCCGAGCCCGAGCGTCCGGGCGCCCGCCGGGACCGCCCGGCCCCAGAGCCTTCCATCCGGCAGTGCATCGCATTCGCTGCGCGTCGAGGTCCCGGCCGCGGGCGTGGCCGTCACCGCCACGTGGCGGCGCCGGCGTGACACCGTGCGCCGCATCCTGGAGGGGGCTGAGCTCCGCCGCCACGGCACGGCCCCAGCGACGAAGCCGGGTGGGGCCCAGCGGTCCGCCGAGCGGTCGTCGGTCTCGCGTGCCGCCTACCGCAGGGGGCTGGGGTTCGACGCCTGCACCGCGCCCTCGAAGTCCGCGATGTCCGCGTGGACGTCGTCGCCGTACAGCTCGGTGGGCATCTACATCGGCGGCGCGAACCGCGGCTGCAGCCAGCCCAACTTGACGCCGAGCTGGGTGCGCGAGGTGACGAGCACCGGCTGGGCGCTCATGCCTATCTACGTCGGCCTTCAGGCTCCGGGTTCGAGCTGCGGCAGCTGCGCGACGATCCGGCGAAGCGCGGCGAAGGACGAGGGGCGGGCGGCGGCGCGGGACGCGATCGCGGAAGCAAACGCGCTCGGGATGGGGTCCGGGACGCCGATCTACTTCGACATGGAGCACTACACGCGCAGCTCCACCAACACCCGGACCGCCCTGCGCTTCGAGGCTGCGTGGACCGCTCGTCTTCACAAGGGGGGCTACGTGTCCGGCGTCTACAGCAGCGCCAGCTCCGGAATCCGCGACCTGGTCAGCAGGTACGGGTCGAGCTACGTGGAGCCGGATGACATCTGGATCGCCAACTGGGACGGGCGCAAGACCACCGACGACCCGTACATCCCCGACAGCTATTGGAGCAGCCACCAGCGCATCCGCCAGTTCCGCGGCGGCCACAACGAGAGCCACCACGGATACACGATCAACGTCGACACGGACTACCTCGACGGCGCGGTGTTCGGCGCCGCCGACCGCGACGACGACGGCGTCCCGAACGATTTCGATCTCTGCGGCAGGGTCCGCGGGCCCGCGGAGAACTCCGGCTGTCCCTATCCGAGTCACGTGTCGGGCGGGCTCGTGAACTACCTCGACACCGTCGAGGGCGATCGCCGCGAGGGAGATCACTTCACGACCACGGGTCTCGTCGATCCTGCATACCGCTTCCAGGCCAATCTCGGCTTCCTCCAGAACCAGGCCCAGCCCGGCACTGCCGCCCTCTACAGCTGCACGGCCAGTCGCGACCAGTTCCTGTCGCGCGCGGCCGACTGCGGCGGCGCCAAGGTCCTCGGCACGCTCG
>VAYL01000018.1:0-3830 GCA_005884305.1 Actinomycetota bacterium | reverse complement strand
CGAACGAGGGCCTCCTCGGGTTCACGACCTCCGTCGCGACCCTCGGCCGCTATTACGACTCCCTCCATCGCGACCCCAGCCACGGCGACCACTTCACGACGACCGGCCGGGTCGCGCCGGCGTACCGCTTCCAGGCCAATCTCGGCTTCCTCCTAACTCAGCCCGCTCCGGGGACCGTCCCGCTCTACAGCTGTGTGGCCGACCGCGACCAATTCCTCTCGCGCTCCGCGACCTGCGGGGGCGCGGCCGTTCTCGGAAGCGTCGGCTACGCGTACGCCAGCAAGCCGACCGGCCTTCCTACGCATGCCGTCTACCGCTGCCGCATGGCGGACACCGGCGAGCTCACCGTCTCCTACGACCCAGGGTGTGACGACCCCGCCAACGCCAACGAGGGTCTTCTGGGCTTCACGATCTCGGTCGCCACGCTCGGCCGCTATTTCGACTCCGTCGCCGGTAGCCGTCGCCAGGGGGATCACTTCACTACCACGCGCGGCGTCGGCCCCGCCTATCGCTTCCAGTCGAATCTCGGGTTCCTCGTGACCCAGCGACAGAGCGGCACCGCGCCGCTCTACGGGTGCGTGGCCGAGGGCGACCAGTTCCTTTCGCGTGCCTCCGACTGCGGCGGCGCCAAGGTCCGGGGGCTCATGGGGTGGATCTATTCCAGCGCGCCGGCGGGCACCCCGAACCGCGCCATCTATCGGTGCCGGCGCAACAACCGCGAGCGATACACCTCCGCGAACTCAACCTGCGCCAGCGCGCGACGCCTCGGCTACGTGGGCCTCAGCCCCCTGCCCAGCTGATCTCGGGCCGACCGACTAATTTCGCGCCGGCCGCCGGTCTTATCTGGCGTAAGCCTGGCGTAAGCCGATCGAAGGGAGCATCTGATGGGAAGGATCGTCGTAACCGAGTTCGTGTCCATCGATGGCGTCGTCGAGGATCCGGGTGGAGCCGAGGACTACAAGTACGGCGGCTGGAGCTTCGAATTCCAGCGCGGCGAGGAGGGCGACCGGTTCAAACTCGACGAGGCGATGAACTCGGACGCGCTTTTACTGGGTCGAGTGACCTACGAGGGCTTCGCCGACGCCTGGCCGTCGCGCGAAGGCGAGTTCGCGGACAAGTTCAACAACATGCCGAAGTACGTCGTCTCGACGACCCTGGAGGACCCGGAGTGGAACAACTCGACGGTCATCAGCGGCGACCTTCGGGAGGAGATCGCTCGCCTCCGCGACGAGATCGACGGCGACATCGTCGTCCATGGCAGCGCCACGCTCGCCCAGGCCCTGCTCGAGAACGATCTCGTCGACGAGTTGCGGCTGATGGTGTTCCCGGTCGCGCTGGGCACCGGCAAGCGGCTCTTCGGCGAGACCAGCGACAAGAAGCCCCTTCGCCTCACCGAGTCGAAGACGGTCGGGGACGGCGTGGCGATCCTCGTCTACCAGCGCGCGGAGTAGCAGCGTGGAAATCGAGCTGAGCCCGATCGGGAGGGTCGAGTCGCCCCTCACCGATCGGGCGGTCGCGCCAAAGCAGGGAAGCGAGGGCGCGCCGGACGCCTGGCTCGTGTTTGAGCCGTCCGTCAGCGAGGCGCTCTCCGACGTTCGGCCCGGTGATGAGGTGATCGTGCTCACCTGGCTCCACCAAGCCGACCGCGATGTCCTGAGGGTCCATCCTCGCGACAACCCGGCCAATCCGATGCGTGGCGTCTTCAGCACGCGCTCGCAGGATCGGCCGAACCCGATCGGGCTGCATCCCGTCGAAGTGCTGGCGGTCGACGGCGGCCGGATCCAGGTCCGCGGGCTCGAGGCGATCGACGGCACGCCGATCGTCGACCTGAAGCCCCAGCTCTAGGCGGCGGGCGCGGTGGCGCCCGCGGGATCACCCGACGGTGACGGTGTCGTTGCTCAGGTGCAGCGTCCCGGTGGTGCCATTCGCGCCCTTGAACTCGAGCGTTCCGCTGCGCTGCGCCGCGGTCTGATCCGCGTTGCCCTGCGGGGCGCCAGTGATCCGGAGCGGCCCGGAGCCGGGTACGTTCACATGGTCGGACGTTTGGCTGACCCGGACGAAGTTCTGCCGGAAGATGACAAGGCGCCCGGTGGAGCGGTGGTCGGGCACCGCGCCGGCGTAGACCGCGGTGAAGGTCCGGTGATCGGAGATCCGCCAGCCGTTGGTCACCGGCGATAGCTCCGCCGGCTGCACCGCTCCGCCCTCCGCAAGCGCGTGGCTGATGATCCGGCCGGCGTAGGTCCGATGCATCTGGCTGCCGGGCGGGCCCTGATTGTGGGTGTGCTTCCGCGGGTGCGAGGTGCGCGTCGCCGGCGGCGCGCCGGGCCCGCGGCCGGGGCCGGTTCCCTTGCCGCGGCTCGCGTTTCCGGCGTGCGTCGTGGAGGCGCCAGTGGTCGTGGCGGTCGAGGACCTCGAGCCGGACCCGCAGCCCGCGAGGAGGATCGCCACCAGGCCCGGAAGCAGGACCACGGCGGCCATGGCCGGACGGCGCGAGGAGGCCCGTGGCTGGGTCATTGCTCCTGGATGTTCACGAGCTCGTGCTGCACGCATTTGTTCATCCCGCGCAGCTCCGCCCAGCCCTTGCGGCCCGACAGCCCGAACCCTGGCGTCGCCGTCGTGCCGGAGAAGCAGAAGATGTCATGGTGCCGGTGGTTCCAGCGCCTCCGCACCCTGGTCCACTGCTTGGCGTGTATCTGGCGGTAGACCTCCGGGAGCGCCCTCTTGATCCCGCCGTAGGAGACCTTGCCGAGATCCCCCAGGCTCCAGTGGTTGGCGCAGGTCTTCGTCTCGGGCGGGCACTGACTGGCCGCGCCGTAGTTGTAGAAGAGGCCTCCGCGATGGCGGAAGGTCGCTCCGCTCACCAGGCCCAGGGAATCAGCTGGCCGGTTCCACTGCGGCTCGATGTCTCCGGCGACGGCCACCCCCTCGTACCTGAAGCCGCGGCCATGCGCGCGCTGGTACTTCTCGAGGCGGTGAGCCATCCGAGCTTGGCGACGCCCCGCCTTGCGAATGTTGCGGCGATCCATCCAGTTGGGCATGTTGTTCGTGTTCCCGTAGGTGATCCGGATCGACCCTCGCCTGTAGCAGTGCCCGTGCGCACGGTAGGCGTACGCGGCTGACTTGAGCGCATGCAGGACGTCCTGGTTGGAGAACTTCGGCCCCGTCCGCAGCTGGGTGCCGAAGTCGCCCTTGTACCTCGTGGCCTTGCCGAAGTCGAGCAGGAGCAGGCGCGTGCGATTGGGCTGGCGCTGCGCGAATGCGCACGCGTCGTTTCGCGCCTGGCGCTTGAGGTCGCGCTCGCTCCGCGCCGTCATGTACCAAGCCGGCACGGGCTTGGGCGCGCTGCTCTGGAACGAGGTCTTCGACGGCGCGGACTGCTCGGCCGCGGCGACCTCGAAGCGTCTGGTCGCCTCGGCGGTGTTGCCCGCGGGATCGGTGGCCTGGACGCGGAACGTGTGGCTGCCGTCCTCGAGCGAGGACGCCGGCCGATCCCAGCCGTCGCCGGAGCACGGCGCGAAGCTCGGATCGCCGCTGTCGATCGAGCACGCCAGCGTCGCCGATGGATCCGATGACGCGAAGGTGAACGTGGGCTGGGCGTCGGCCGTGGTCCCGCTTGGCCCTGACTCGACCGTCACGTCCGGCGGCTGGGTGTCGACCGAGAACCCTCGATCGGCCGTGACGGAGTTGCCGGCCGGGTCGGTCGCCTGGATGCTGAAGTCGTAGCTGCCGTCCGGAAGCGGAGCGACTGGCTGATAGGTCCCGCCCTGGGGGCACGGCGCGAACGCGGGCGGTCCGGCCGCGAGCGAGCAGGCCAGCGTCGCGGAGTCGTC
>VAYL01000017.1:3004-6856 GCA_005884305.1 Actinomycetota bacterium | reverse complement strand
GCCTGCTCAACACGTCGCGGTTGGTCGGCGGCGCGATCGGCCTCGCGGTGCTGACGACGATCGCCACGTCCCATGCCCACGCCCGCATCGCCGATGGTGCATCGCCTGTTCTGGCACAGACCGACGGCTATCAGCTCGCGTTCGCGGTGGGCGCCGTGCTCTGCATCCTCGGCGCGGTGGCGGCCGCGGTGCTCCTCCGCCCGGCGCGCGAGGACGAGGCCCCGGGCGAGCTCGCAGAGGCGCGCGGCTAGTTCGGAGCTGGCGCGGGGGCGACCAGCCCCGGCGTTAGGGTGCGCCGCCTGGTGAGCCTGCGCATCACCGATGCGAACCGCCCGTGGTGGACGCTCTTCGGTGCGTGCACAGGCCTGTTCGTCCTCATGCTCGACTCGACGATCGTGACGCTGGCGCTGCCGGCGATCCGCACGGACCTGGACGCCTCCGCGAGCGGGCTGCAATGGGTGATGAACGCGTATCTGCTCGTGATCGCCGCGTTTGTGGTCACGGCCGGGCGGCTGGGCGACATGTTCGGCCGCCGGCTGATGTTCACCATCGGGCTGGCGATATTCGCGGGCGGGTCCGTGCTCTCGGGCGCCGCTTGGAGCCAGGATGCGATCATCGGCGGAAGGCTCGTTCAAGGTCTGGGCGCGGCGATGTTGCTTCCCCTCTCGCTTGCGATCGTGTGCGACGCGTTCTCCACCGAGCAGCAGCCGCGCGCGCTTGGCATTTGGGCGTCGATCTCCGCCATCGCGCTGGGCGTTGGCCCGTTGATTGGAGGCGTCCTTGTTGATCTGGACTGGCGACTGATCTTCTGGATCAACGTGCCAATCCTGGCGCTTGGCGTAGCCGTGATGTTGGTAGCAGTGCGCGAGACCCGCGACGAGACGTCCACGCACGAGCTCGACTACGCCGGGCTCGTGCTCATCGCTTCGTCGCTCACGGCTCTGGTGCTGCCGCTGGCGGAGGCGGCCAACTGGGCGCTCGACTCGACCCAGAGCGTGGTCCTGTTCGCCGCCGCGGCGGTGTTCATAGTGGCCTTCTGGGTGGTCGAGCACCGCGTCCGCCAGCCGATCGTGGACTTCGAGCTGTTTCGCAACGGCCCTTACTTCGGTGCGACCGCGGCCGCGTTCGGGCTCGTCGGCACGTACTGGAGCCTCATGTTCCTGGAGCCTCAGTATCTCCAGGGCACCCTGGGGTACTCCGCGACGACGGCCGGGATATTGATCCTGCCGATCACGGTGCCGATGATCGTGATCTCGCCCCTGGCGGGTCGCCTGATCGCGCGCTTGGGGGCTCGCGTGCTGATGACGATGGGGATGGTCTGCGGCCTTGCCGGGCTGGTCATCCTGGCGCAGATCAGCAAGACCTCGGGCTACGCGCTGGTCCTCCCTGGCTATCTGCTCTTCGGCATCGCCCTCGGATTCGTCTACGCGCCGATGTCCACTGCGGCCATGGCGGCGATGCCGCGCCAAAAGAGCGGAATCGCGTCGGGAGTGCTGGCCATGAATCGCGTCCTCGCCGGCGCCGTCGCGCTCGCCGTGACGGGTGCTGTCTTCCAGGATCTGCTGCCTTCCCACGGCTTCGCGATCGCACTGGCGCGCTCCAACTGGGTCCTGGTCGGACTGCTCGCCATCTCCACGGTGCTCACATGGCTGTTCGTGCGCTCGGCGCCGTCGCTTCCGAGCGATGCGCGGCTTCCGGCTTCTGCTGACGCCGAGACGCTCCGCCACCACCAACACCACTGCCGGTTCCACCTCTAGAACGCCTGTCACGCCTGCAACGGCGCGACGCCCGCTTTGGGAGCGGTGGGTCTACCCCGGTTAGCGGTGACTCCTCCCACGACAGCACGCCTAAGCCGCGGAAGGAGGCACCGCCCATGACCACGCGACCGCTCCAGAGCCCCGAGCGCCCGGTGACCGTGGAGGACGTCGAGCGTGCCGCCCGGCTCATCGCCGGGGAGGTTCGCGAGACGTCTGTCCTCCCGGCCGGCGAGCTCTCGCGCCGCGTGGGCGGAAGCGTCGTGATGAAGGCCGAGTGCCTTCAGCTGACGGGCTCGTTCAAGGTCCGGGGCGCGTTTCACAGGATCAGCCGGCTCGGAACGGAGGAGCTTCGCGCCGGCGTCGTGGCGGCGAGCGCCGGCAACCACGCCCAGGCCGTGGCTCTCGCCGCCGACCGCCGCGGCACCCATGCCGACCTGTTCATGCCGGCGGAATCGCCCCTCGCGAAGATCTCCGCGGTGCGGGGCTACGGAGGGGAGGTCCACCTGGTCGCCGGCACCTACGACGAGGCCGCTCATGCCGCCCGCGACTTCGCGGAGGCCGAAGGCGGGACGCTCATCCCGCCGTTCGACGACCCGGACATCGTCGCCGGCCAGGGGACGGTGGGTCTGGAGATCGCGCGCCAGGCGCCGACGACGCGGTGCGTGGTCGTGCCGCTGGGCGGGGGAGGCCTGGCATCGGGCGTGGCGATCGCGATCAAGGCGAAGTTTCCCGACGCGCGGGTGGTCGCCGTTCAGGCCGAGGCGTGCTCTCCGTATGTCGAGTCGGTTGCGGCTCATCGCCCGATCGGCGCGCGCTCGGCCAGCACGATCTGCGATGGGATCGCGGTCAAGCGTCCGGGGGAGCTGACGCTCCCCCTTGTCGAGCGGCACGTCGACGAGATCGCCACGGTCTCCGATGACGAGGTCGCCCAGGCGATGGTTCTCCTGCTCGAGCGGTCCAAGCTCGTGGTCGAGGGTGCTGGGGCGGTCGGGATCGCGGCTCTCCTCGCGGGCAAGGTCGAGCCGGCTCGTGACGGCGAGACTTGCGTCGTCCTCTCGGGTGGGAACGTCGACGCATCTCGCCTCGCCGAGTGCATCCGGCTCGGCGAGACGGCCGCGGGCCGGCGCCTCGTGATCTGGACGGTCGTGCCGGACCGGCCGGGCGCGCTGGCGGCGCTCCTTCGGATCGTCGCCGAGCATGGCGCCAACGTGGTCGACGTCGAGCACATTCGCGAGGGCGTCGAGCTGCACGTTCGCGAGACAGCGATCGAGCTCGTCCTCCAGACGGATGGCCCCAAGCACGGAGAGCTGATCCTCGAGGCGATCCGCGCCGAGGGCTTCTCGGCGCGCCCGGAGCGTTAACCAGCCCTTGGCTCAGGCGAAGCTCGACGAGTTGCGCGAGCGCCTCGGTGAGATCAGTGATCTCGGACGAGCTCGGGCACTGCTGGCATGGGACGAGCACACCTACATGCCGCCGGCCGGCATCGAGCCTCGCTCCGAGCAGCTCGCGACGCTTGCGCGCATCCGCCACGAGCGGTTGATCTCCGACGAGCTCGGCCGCCTCATCGATGCCGCATCAGCCGAGCTCGACTCGGCACCGTACGACTCCGACGACGTCAGTCTCGTGCGGGTCGCTCGTCGCGGCTGGGAGAAGGCGCGGCGAGTGCCCGCCGACCTCCGGGCCGAGATGACGCGCGTCTCGTCGCTCGCCGAGCATGCCTGGGAGGACGCGCGCGCCAACTCGGACTTTGGCGCGTTCCTGCCGCACCTCGAGCGAAACGTCGAGCTGCGGCGCCGCTACGCGGACTGCTTCGAGGGATTCGAGGGGTTCGAGCACGAGTACGACGCGCTCCTGGATGACTTCGAGCCGGGGATGACGACCGCGGAGGTCGCCGCCGTCCTCGGCGACCTTCGGGACGGCGTCCAGCCGCTGATCGCAGCCATCGCCGACAGCGGCGTCACGGTGGACGACTCTTGCCTGTACGGGGAGTATCGCCTGGCCGCCCAGGAGGACCTCGCGAAGGAACTCGTGGCCCGCCTGCCGTTGCAGGAGGGCGCATGGCGACTGGATACGACCGTCCACCCGTTCGCGTCCG
>VAYL01000017.1:2335-2959 GCA_005884305.1 Actinomycetota bacterium | reverse complement strand
CTGGGGACGTCCGTGTGGTCCGTGCTCCACGAGGCGGGACACGCGATGTACGAGAATGGCGTTCCCAGGGCTCTGTGGCGCTCGCCGCTCGCCAGTCCCTCGTCGCTCGGCTTCCACGAGTCCCAGAGTCGCCTGTGGGAGAACTGGGTGGGCAGGAGCCGCCCCTATCTGGATCAGATCATGCCCGAGCTCAGGGATCTCTTTCCCGAGCGGCTCGGCGATGTCGACGTGGAGACGATCTATCGCGCCGCGAACAAGGTCGAGCCCTCTCTGATTCGAGTGGAGGCCGATCAGGTGACCTACAACCTCCACATCATCCTTCGGTTCGAGCTCGAGCTGGAGATCTTCGCGAACCGGATCGAGCTGCGCGACCTGCCGGAGGCCTGGAATGCCCGAATGCGCGACTACCTGGGCGTCGAGGTTCCCGATGACGCGAACGGCGTGCTGCAGGACGTCCACTGGGCGGATGGCATGTTCGGGTACTTCCCGACGTACGCGCTGGGCAACGTCATCGCCGGCCAGCTGTGGGAGCGGATCACAATCGAGATCCCGGACGTCGAGGAGCACATCGGGCGAGGTGAGCTCGTTCCGCTGCGCGACTGGCTGCGCGAGAACCTCCACCGC
>VAYL01000017.1:0-2160 GCA_005884305.1 Actinomycetota bacterium | reverse complement strand
GAACGCGCGCGATCGCCCGCCTTCGTGCCGAAAGGGTCGCGTGCTCGTGCCGGATCTTTGACCTGATGCACTCGCGGCCATCGACTGCGCAGTTAAGGGCGTTATAGCCCCCTTAAGTGCACACACGATCGGAGCTCATACCCATGCGGGGTATCGACCACACTCGCGCGCATTCCTTCGGTGCCCGGCCCTTCGAGCGGAGGGAAGCCGTTCCCGACGACGGAGCGTGAGCCAATCGGATACGCACCAGCAATCCCGACAACCGAGGCCGGCGGGCGGGGCGTGATGCCGTCGGGCGGGGTTCGTAGTGTCACATCCGTGAACGGCACCTGCCAGTCGCGGAGCTAAAGCTCCGCGCCAACACACCTGATGGCTTCCGGCTCTCAATTCGTCTGCCAGGAGTGCGGGCACTCCGCGCTCGCGTGGACCGGCCGGTGCCCAGGCTGCGGCGAATGGAACACGCTTGTCGAGGCAAGGGGGCCGTCCACGCGCGCGGGCGGTGGACGGGCTCGCTCCGCGTCGGGAGGCGCCGGACTCGCACCCAAGCCCGTCCCGCTCAGGGAGGTCCAGGCGCCGAAGACCGAGCGCCTGCTCACGCGGATCGCGGAGCTGGACCGCGTGCTCGGCGGTGGGGTCGTGCCGGGGTCGGTGGTCCTTCTCGGCGGCTCGCCCGGGATCGGCAAGTCGACCCTGACCGGGATGGCGCTCGGCAACCTCGCGGCCGGGGGCGCGAAGGTCCTCTACGTCTCTGGCGAGGAGTCCGCGGCGCAGGTGCGGCTGCGGGCGGAGCGCCTGGGCGATGCCTCCCTATCCGTGCCGGTGCTTGCCGAGACCTCGGTCGAGGCCGTTCGCGCTGCGCTCGAGGCCGAGCGGCCGGCGGTGTGTGTGATCGATTCCGTCCAGACGCTCCATTCGGAGGGGATGACCGGCGCGCCGGGCTCGGTGGGGCAGGTGCGCGAGGCGGCCGGCGCGATCACCGAGGTTGGGAAGCGCATCGGCACCGCCGTGATTCTCGTCGGCCACGTGACCAAGGACGGGAGTGTCGCCGGCCCGCGGGTGCTGGAGCACCTTGTGGATTGCGTGCTGCTGTTCGAGGGCGAGCGGGAGCGCAGCTTCCGGACGATTCGGGCGCTCAAGAACCGCTTCGGCGCGACCAGCGAGGTCGGGGTCTTTGAGATGCGCTCCGGTGGGCTGGTAGAGGTGGCGGATCCATCGGCGCGGTTCGTCGGTGAAGCGTCCGATGCCCCGGGGTCGTGCGTGCTCTGTGCGATGGAGGGCACCCGCCCGCTTCTGGTTGAGGTGCAGGCGCTGGTGGCGCCCACGGAGATCGTGCCGCCGCGGCGCGTGGCCACCGGGATCGATCGCAACCGGTTGGCGATGGTGCTCGCGGTCCTCGCCCGGCACGGCGGTCCATCGCTCGCCTCGGCCGACGTGTTCGTGAACGTCGCCGGCGGCGTGCGCGTGGACGAGCCCGGCGCGGACCTCGCGGTCGCGCTTGCGCTGGTCTCCGCCCACCGTGGCCGAGCGCTGGCCGACGCCGAGGGCCGCCCGCTTGCCTGCTTCGGCGAGGTGGGCCTGACGGGCGAGCTTCGCTTCGTTAGCCACCCCGAGCGACGGGTCGCCGAGGCGCTCAAGTTCGGGCTCGGCCCGGTCGTCGGTCCGGAGGCGGGTGAGGCGGTTCAGGGCCTCGCGGCCCACCGTACCGTCCGATCCGCCCTCCGCGCGACGACCGCCGCCCCGCGGACCGCCGCGCGGGCCGCTTGACAAGCGGCAATCCGACCTGTCCACACGGAATTCGCCCACCCGCGCGATTTAAGTTCTATTTGTCATCATGGATTGGCGATGGCGTCTCATGTCGGTGACGAGCTGCATGAACTCGAGGCTCGTCTCGATCCTCGACTGTTGCAGTCGTTGGACATGGTGGCGCCCGGCACGCCGCTGCGTGAGGGCATTGACAACATCATCCACGCGCGCACCGGCGGCCTGATCCTCATCGCCGAGCCCGAGGACGCATCCTTCCTCTTCAGCGGCGGAATCAAGCTCGACATCGACTACACGCCGGCGCTGCTCTACCAGGTCGCGAAGATGGACGGCGCGATCGTACTGGACCCGCGGGCCAACAAGATCCACTGGGCCAACGTCCAGCTGATGCCGGACCCG
>VAYL01000016.1:582-7749 GCA_005884305.1 Actinomycetota bacterium | reverse complement strand
AGGCTTTTGTCGCCGAACCAGGTGATGGCGGAGACCCGCTCGCCCTCGAGAGTCAGCACGAACACGGCGTGGGCGCGCGCGGTCGCCGCTTGCGTGTCGGGGAGGTAGCAACCGAAGGCCGGCTGGGTGTTGGCCCGGGTGGGCAGGAGCCGGAGCGGCCTGCCACGGAGATCTTCCCGGTGGCGAAGGAAGGCGCCGATCGCGTCCTGTCCCTGGTACTCGAGCGGCATCGGCGGCATCGTGAGAAGGGCGTCGTCGCTGAGGAGGGTGACCATCTCGTCGACATCGCCGCCCTCTACGGCGTCGGCGAAGCGCCCGACGAGCCGGCGCTCGGCGGCGGAATCGGGGCGCGGCGCGCGCTCGCGGCCGGCGTCCGGCAGCCGCTCCCTCACGCCCGCACGGGCCCGTTGCAGGGCGCCCTTGATCGCGACCTTACCCGTGTCGAGCATCTCGGCGGCCTCGGCGAGGTGAAAGCCGAGCACGTCGCACAGCACGAGCGCCGCGCGCTGGCTGGGCGGCAGGGTCTGGAGCGCGGTGATGAACGCGAGCTCGATCGATTCCCTGGCCTCCAGGCGTGCTCCCGGCCCCGGGGAGAGATCCGGGATTCCCTCCAGCAGAACGTCGGGGTACGGCTCCAGCCACACCGGCTCGATCAGGCGCGTCGGCTCAATCGCGTCGCTCATGGTCTGCACCTCCTTGGGACGGCGCGACCGGGTTCGCAGGGCGTTCAGGGAGCGGTTGGTCGCGATCCGGTAGAGCCACGAGCGCACGGAGGCCCGGCCGTCGAACGTCTCGAGGCCGCGCCAAGCGGCCAGCAGCGTCTCCTGGACCAGATCCTCGGCGTCCTGCACCGAACCGACGATGCGGTAGCAGTGCACCTGCAGCTCGCGCCGGTGCGGCTCGGTTATCTCCCGGAACGCCGCTTCATCCCCGGTGCGCGCCCGCGCGAGCGTGGCCTCGGTCTCGGTCATCACCCCTAAGGACACCAGTTCGGCGCCGAACGGACCGGCCGTTCCGTTAGCGCACGCGGCGGTGTCTCAACGGGCAGACACCCAATCCGAAGGAGCAACGCGATGAGGAAGCTGATCCTTTCGAACAACGTGACCCTCGACGGGCGAGTGGGCGATGCCCTGGATTGGTCGATTCCCGGCGACGACGAGGACTTCGTCAGGCGCCACATCGACCTTCTCACCCGTAGCGATGGCCTCATCCTCGGCCGCAAGTCGTACGAGTTCTTCGCTGCGGTCTGGCCATCCCGATCGGGAGAGTTCGCGGACCTGATGAACGGCATCGCCAAGTACGTCGCCTCGAACACGATGGCGGACCCCGAGTGGCAGAACACGCAGCTGATCGAAGGGGACATTCCGGAGGCCGTTGGCAAGCTGAAGGATGGGCCCGGCAAAGGCCTGATCGTCTACGCCTCAGGCGAGCTCACGAACACCCTCATGGCGCACGACCTGATCGACGAGTACCAACTCTGGGTCCACCCCGTGGTGTTCGGGAGAGGGCCCAGGCTCTTCGCGGACGATCTGGAGCGAATGGACCTCGAGCTCGTCGACTCGACCGTGATCCCGGCCGGAGTGGCCATCCTCACGTACCGGTCAAATCGGTAGACGCCGGCGCTCGCGCTAGGGGTTGGACTGCTGCCAGAGCGCAGCCGCGATATCGCCGAGGTCCTCACGGCGTTGAGGAACCCCCGGAAATCCCGGGCTTCCCCAGCGTTGTTGACGACAACGTCGAATACGTGCCAGCCGCCGTTGGCCCCCTGGAAGTACCCGGCGAGTGCTTTGGCGTGGAGCGCGAGCTATTCCCGGAGCCCGGCGGCTTCGAGGGCCTGATCGCGCGTGCGGTACTCCTTGATTCGCCAGACCTTCCCGTCCCGGAAGGCGATCACTCGGAAGTACCTGTCCTCAATCCAGGCGCCCGCATCACTTCCCTTGAGTCCACGGCCGGCGACCCGCTCCGCCGTCACCACGCGCTCCCCTGCGTCGATGACCTCATCCACCTCGACGCGGTACTCCGAATGGAGTGACGAGAGCGTTTCGAGGAATGGCCTGATCTCCTCGGGGCCTTTGAAGGTGCCGGACCCCGCAACCAGCTCCAACTCGATGTCGGGATCCCAGATCTCGGCGAGGAGGGCCCAATCTCGCGCTCCTCGCGCCTCGGCCTCCCGCCGCACGATCTCGATGTTCTCCTGCGACATCTCCTGGATGAGTATCTCGCGGACAGGAGCATTTCTGCGTTGCGCGTAAAGCCGAAGCGTGGACGATCAGGTCGGCGAGCTCGGTGCCCTGCTGCGTTCAGACATTCGCTATTGACCCTCGCTTCTGCTTCTAAAAACAGAAGCCCTTGACCCCCGGCCAGAGACGGCCTAGCGTGGGACGACCATAGAAACTCTGCCTGAGGAGGGCACGATGAGAGCACGAAGGCTGAGGCCGTCCCCGTCCCTCGTCATCAGCGTGATCGCGCTGATCATGGCGGCCACGGGGACCGCTGCGGCGCTTTCGCAACATAAGGCGGCCTCAACTGCAGGGCCGGTCGTGGGGAAGTCGGCGGTCGGCGGCGTCTGCAACCCGAACTCTGCCGCGTTCACGAACTGCGTGACACTGACTATGAATCTGCCACATAGCGGCCGCGTTCTCCTCGTAGCTGACGGCGCCTGGTACGGCGATGCCAACGCGGCCAACGGTCAATGCCACGTGGTGACTGCCGGAAGTCAGGTCGGGTTGGCACCCAACCCAGGTCAGGAGTTGGGAACGCACACGGACGGCGTCCACGAGGGCGGCTTCGCGATCACCGGCGTCACCCCAGTGCTCGCTGCCGGAAAGCGGACGTTCAGGCTGAGCTGCCTGGAGGCCACTCCCGACTTCGCGCTCGGCTCCGAAGACCTCTCGGCGGTGCTTCTCAACTGACCCAGGGTCTCGCCTGGGAGCGGCTGTTCCACGGGGAGAAAAGAAACGGCCGTTGACGGCGCTGGCCGCCGCCCGCTCTCCTCCCGGCCATCCGGCGGGATCGGGGCGGGCGGCGGCATGGCCGAGGCGGTCCCGCGGAACCGCCAGTGCGTCCCCGGAGGGGCGCTTGACCTACTTGAACGCGATCGCGTTCACCGCCTCCGTGATCTTGTGGACGATCAGGTCGGCGAGCTCAGTGCCCTGCTTGCCGTTGAATCCCTTCATCGCGGCGACCATCCCGATCATGAGGAGCGAGACGAGCAGGATCAGGCCGACGTACTCGACCGTTCCCTGCCCGCGCTCGCCCTCGAGAGCGGCGACGATCCCGCGGGAGCGGCGCAGGAACTGCATCTGGATGTATGCGGCGAGCTTTGCGAGCATCGATTTCCTCCCGGTCGGATTTGGCTCGATGCTCACGTGGATCGTGTGACGGGTCCAGACGCAAAGGCGCCGAGTCTGCGGCGGACGTGTGCCAGAGCTGAAACGTGGACCCTTGAAGCCCCACTGACCTGTGCCATACCCTTGGGCCAGACGCAGGGGCGGCAGGGATCCAGGACTGAGCAGAGCGGCACGACCGTCCGTCCGGACTCCCGTGCGCGTTCCCGCCCAAGCTCCGCGGATTCAAGAATCAGTTCGGCGCCGTTGCAATCCACCGGTACGCGGGCGACGTGCGTCACGTGTTCGTTCAGATCCAGGCGGCGACGGGAGCAAGCCGCTCTGGATCACCCCGTTCCAGCAGATCACCACCCATCGCTGAGCGCGCGGATACGCTGGCCGCCTTGCGCGTCCTCGTGGTCACCAACATCACGCCGGACGACGCCGCGCCGTGGCGCGGCAGGTTCGTGCGCGAGCAGGCGGACGCGCTTCGCGAGGAGGGAATCGATGTCGAGCTGTTCTCGTTTCCGGCCGGAAGCTGGCAGTACCTCCCGGCGGTGGTCGCGATCCGGCGCCGGGTTCGCCGGGAGAGCTTCGACCTCGTCCACGCGCATTTCGGGCTCGCGGGCTGGTGCGCGTCGCTTGCCGGGGCCCGTCCCCTGGCGGTCACTTTTCACGGGACCGACGTCCGCCACCCGGTCAGCGGGTTCCTCTCGCGGCGGCTGGTCGGCAGGCTGGATCTGATCGCCCCCGCCTCGCGCGCACTCCTCGCGCCCGAGGGCGGGCGGCCCGGGCTCCCGTCGCGGCTCGGCTCCACGGCGATCCTCCCCACCGGGGCGAACCTGGAGCGCTTTCGGCCCAGGCCCAGGGCCGAGGCGCGCCAGCGAACCGGCCTCGACTCGGACGGCCGCTACCTGCTGTTCCCGGCGGCGCGCTCGCGGCCGGTGAAGCGCTACGACCGCGCCGTGGAGCTCGCGCGAATGCTCGACGCCGAGCTCCTCTCGGGAGACGGAATCGACACCGAGCAGATGCCGGTCTGGATGAACGCGGCGAACGCGGTTGTGGTGACCTCGGACAACGAGGGGTTCGGCCTGGCCGCGGTGGAGGCGCTCGCGTGTGACGTTCCCGTCGCCTCGACACCGGTGGGGATCGCCCCGTTTCTGCTCGGCGGCGTCGCCGGATGTCACGTGGGTGAGTTCGACCCCGGCCAATGGGCAAACGCCCTGCGCCCGCACCTGGAGGCGCCGGATCCCCGAGTCCGCGGGCGCGATCGCGCAGCCTGGTTCGCTGCCAGACCGATGGCCCAGCGCGTGCTCGAGGCCTATCGCGAAGTCCTCGATCCAGGCCGAGATCTTTCGTAGTGCGACCCGCCGGCCCGCATGGCACGCCGCCCAGGAATCCTCAGGCGTGGCCCCGATTCGGAGGGTGAGGAGAGCGCCGGATCGGAGTCCGGCACCTCGTCTGATCTAACCCCTAGGACGCGGCCAGAGAGCAGCTCCGACTCGATCGACGACCTCGACTACGTCCCGGGTTTCCCGAAGCAGCTCCTCACGGAGCTGAAGACCCGGCTCACGCTGTAGCCAGCGTCGCCCAGCGACCGCGGTGCCGCTCGGCGAACGGGGCGGCGGGCTCGCGCGGCGCTTCCGGCGCCTGAACGTCGGACTCCAGCGCCTCGACGGTTGCGACCACCGAGGCGGCGAGCGACCCAAGGTCGTATCCGCCCTCCAGGCAGACCAGCACCGGGACGTCCAGCTCCGCGGCCAATGCCCGCATGGTTGCGGCCATGTGCGCGTAACCCCCGGTGTCCACGGCGCACTCTGCGAGCGGGTCGTCGCGGTGGGCGTCATATCCCGCCGAGATCGCGATGAGCCCGGGGCGGAATTCCTGCGCGATCGGCGCCACGACGTGCTGCACAAGCGACAAGAATGTCTCCGAGCCGGAACCCGGCGGGACCGGCAGGTTGACCGTGTACCCCTCCCCCGCCCCCACGCCAACGTAGTCCGCCGGCCCGGTGCCGGGATACAGCGGCCACTGGTGGATGCTGGTGTAGAGGACCTCGTCGGAGCCCGCGAAGATGGCCTCGGTGCCGTTGCCGTGGTGGACGTCCCAGTCGAGGACGAGGACGCGCTCGGCCCCGCCCACCTGGATCGCGTGCGTGGCGGCTACCGCGATGTTGTTGAACAGGCAGAACCCCATGGCCCGCGTCGCCTCGGCGTGATGACCCGGCGGGCGCAGCGCGCAGAAGGCGAACCGGTCCTTGCCACCGAGGAGCCGCTCGACCGCGTTCACCGGACCACCAGCCGCGTGAAGCGCCGCCTCGAACGACCCCTCGCTCCCGATCGTGTCGACGTCCAGCATCCCGCCGCCGGCCGCGGCGAAGCGCTCGATGGCGTCGATGTGTTGGGGGCTGTGGACCCGCGCGAGCTGCTCCCGCGTCGCGGCGGGCGCCTCGATCCGCTCGAGCCCGTGCCACCCTGCCTCGCCCAGGGCGGCCTCGATCGCCCGGAGACGCGACGCGTTCTCGGGGTGGGCCCCGGTGTCGTGCTCCAGCGAGCTCGGGTGGGAGAAGTAGAGGCCCAAGGCCGCAGATACGGTACCCGCGGTGGCCGGGCCAGCCGAAACCCAGCGAGCCTGGATGGCGAGCGCGTGAGAAACCAGCCTCAGCGCTCACCTGGAGTGAGCGCGGCTGGGTTCGAACGCCCGACGATCGAGACGGACGTGGCGGTGATCGGCGGCGGCGCCGCCGGCCTCTATGTGGCGTTGCGTGCCGCCGAGCACGGCGCGGAGGCGACGCTCGTCTCGCGAAAGCCGCTTACCGAGAGCGCGAGCTTCTGGGCTCAGGGCGGCCTGGCGGCGGCCCTGGCGCCCGACGACTCCCCGGCCCGCCACGCGCAGGACACCCTGAATGCCGGGCGCGGGCTGTGCCGCTCGGAGGCGGTGGAGATGCTGACACGCGAGGCGCCTGGAGCGGTCGCCGAGCTCCGCGAGCGAGGGGTGCGCTTCGATCCGGACCCAGCCAGCCCCGATGGTGCGCTCTCCCTCGCGCTGGAGGGCGGCCACTCCGCCCGGCGGATCGTCCACGCCGGCGGCGCCCAAACCGGGCGCGCGATCACGGGCAGGCTGGCCCAGCTCGTCGCGGAGAGCGAGCGCATCCGGGTGCTGGAGGAAACGTCGGCGCTCGCGCTATGGAGCGACGGCAGCGAATGCGCGGGCGTGATGACCGACACGGGCCCGATCGCCGCCCGGGCCACGGTCCTGGCGACCGGCGGTGGAGCGGCGCTCTGGCAGCGGACAACCAACCCGTGGGGCGCGATCGGCGCCGGAGCCGTGCTGGCTCACGCCGCGGGGGCGGCGCTCGCGGACCTCGAGTTCTGCCAGTTCCATCCGACCGCGCTCGCCCTTCCGGGCTCCGGCCACGACGGCACGCTGCTCACCGAGGCCCTGCGCGGCGAGGGGGCCGAGCTCCTGGATGCCTCGGGGAGGCGCTTCACCGACGAGCTCGCCCCCCGCGACCAGGTGGCCGCCGCGATCCTCGACCGGATGGACGCGGACGGCACCGATCATGTGGCGCTGGATCTGCGGTCGATCCCGCCCGAGAGATTCCCCAACGTCTTCGAGGCCTGCCGCGCCGCCGGGTTCCGCCCCGAGAGCCAGCCGGTGCCGGTGGCTCCGGCGGCCCACTACCTGATGGGCGGCGTCGTCTGCGATCTGGACAGCGCGACGACGCTCCCTCGCCTCTACGCCGTGGGCGAGTGCTCGTGCAGCGGAGCGCACGGCGCGAACCGCCTCGCCTCGAACTCGCTCAGCGAGTGCTTCGTGTTCGGCGCTCGCGCGGCCGCGG
>VAYL01000016.1:0-458 GCA_005884305.1 Actinomycetota bacterium | reverse complement strand
CTGGAGGGCCTCCTGGACGACCCCTATCCGCTCGCGCGGCTCATCGCCCGCACGGCGCTCGAGCGCCGTGAGTCTCGCGGCCCGCACCAGCGGTCGGATCACCCGCTCCAGGACCCGGCGCTCGACGGCGTGCACGTGATCATCGACGCTGATGAGTCCGCGCGTCTCGAGCGCTGGCCGTAAGTATCAGGACGACTTGTGAGTTCCTTAACACGCGCTTAATACCGGGCCCCTTGCGCTTAAACGCACGTTGGTTTAGTGCCGCTCGCCTCAAGGACGCTCACCAGCACGGAACGGCCGAGGCACGGAGAAACGGGAACGGAGTACCACAGGGGGTCGAGAAGAGGATGTATCACTTCAGCCGCTCGATTTACCGGGAGCTGGCCCCAAGAGTCGTCGAGGATGACTGGGACGCCAGTCGGTGCGCGAAGAAGCAGAAGGTTCTTGATGCGTGCGAG
>VAYL01000015.1:478-6577 GCA_005884305.1 Actinomycetota bacterium | reverse complement strand
TAGGGAGAAAAGCCGCCCGAGCCGCCGGTCCCGCCGCTTCCGGTGCCGCCGCCCGTTCCACCGCCGGTTCCGCCACCCGTGCCGCCGCCGGTGCCACCGCTGGGCGGCGCCGGGGTCGTCGTGGTGGGCACGGTGGTCGTCGGGACCGTCGTCGTTGGGACGGTCGTGGTCGGAGCCGCCGTGGTGGTGGCCGTGGTCGGAACCGCGGTGCTCGCTCCCGGCTGCGTGTGGCGGGCCTTGCCGGTGCCGCAGTCCTGCATCCCGTAGTCGCTCGCAGCCTGCTGGGCGTTGGTACGCGCGCTTTCAAGCTCGGAGTCCGCGGTGGTCGTGTCCTGGCTGGCGGCGACGGCGGCGTTCTTCTTGTTGAGCGCGTCGACCTCGTTCTTCAGCCCGGCGATGAAGTCCTTGAGAGTCGACTGGTCCTCGCTGGGAGCCTGCAGCGCCTGGATCGACTGAAGCTCGCTGCGGACGATCGAAAGCTCCTGGGAGACCTGCGTCGCCTCGTCGCCCGTTGTCGTGCCGCCGCTGAGATCGGCGATCGCGGTGTTCGCCTCGGCGCAGACGGCATCCGCCTGCTTGATGAACTCGCCCTTGCTGAGCTGGCTCGATCCACTGATCCCGCTGGCGCCGCTAGCCCCGCTCGCGCCGGTAACCGGCGCCGAGCTACTTCCGCCGCAGCCGGCGAGAAAAATCGCCCCCACGGCAGCGCCGAGCGAGAGATATGCACACCTGCCCCACACTGAGCGCGTCAAGGTAGCAGGGCGACCGGAGCAGCGATGGATGGAAAACCCACGCATATGTGCGGTTTTCCATCCATCGTCATGTTTTCCATCCATCGTCATGGGATCGGGCAGAGCGGAGGCTGCGGGCCAGGGACTCGAACCCCGAATTCCTGCTCCAGAGGCAGGCGTGTTGCCATTACACCAGCCCGCACTGGCCCTGCGGAACCGCCTAACTGGGGGTCCGCGGCGTCGCTAAGCCTAGCTGGATCCGACCGTCTCGAGATCGGAGTCGACGTCCGCCAAAGCGTCCTCCTCACCTGACACATCGGCGCCCGACTCCAGCAGCCGGCGAGCGTGTTCCAGGTCCTCCGAGCGGTCCACGCTCAGCGCCCCAGCCACCTTCCCGCCATTCAGGTACCAGACCAGGAACTTGCCGGAATCCGCGGTTCCGCGCCAGATCAGCTCGTCCCAATCCAAAGCGGGACCGATCGACTCGAGGCTCGCCCAGTCGGCCAGGTCACTGAAGAAGTATGGGACGACCCGATAGGGGTCCTCACTCCCCATCATCGCCTTCGCCGCGTGCTGGCCCTGCTGGAGGCCGACGTCCCAGTGCTCGACCCGCAGTCGCCGGCCGTGGATGACACTCTGGTAGGAGCACACGTCACCCGCCGAGAAGATCCCCTCGACCGAGGTCTGCAGCTTCTCGTCGCACGTGATCCCGTTGTCGACGGCGAGCCCTGCGCGCTCGGCGAGCATCGTGTCCGGATGGACTCCCGCGCCGATCACGACCGCCCCGCACTCGATCTCCTTCCCGCTCTTCGTCTTGATGGCCCGCACCCGCCCGTCGCCGACGAACGAATCGAGCTCCTCGCCCCCGAGGATCTCGATTCCATGCGACTCCAGGATCCCGTGGAAGTAGCGCCCCGGCTCCTCGCCGAATATCCGCTCGAACGTGACCTCCTCGAGCATCACGATGGTGCATTTCACGCCCATCGCCGTCAGCGACGCGGCGACCTCAGTACCGATGAAGCTTCCGCCGATGAGCACGACGTGCCCCGCGTCCTGCGCCTCCGCCCTGATCCCCTCCGAGTTCCCGATGGTTCGCAGGTAGTGGATCCCGTCCAGCTGCGCCCCCTCCAGGTGATGCAGGATGTTGACCCGCGCGCCGGTGGCGAGCAGCGCCTTGGCGAACCGCACCGTCTCCCGTGACTGGAGCTTCGCGGCCCGCTCTTCGGCATCGAGGGACGTCACGCTCGTCTCGGTGAGGACCTCGACGTCGTTCTGCTCGTACCAGTCGGCGCCGTTGACGTAGGTGTCCTCCACGGACGCCTCGCCGCGGAGGAACTCCTTGGACAGCGGCGGGCGCTCGTAAGGCAGATGCTGCTCGCGACCGACGAGGAGTATCGACCCGTCGGCGCCCTCGCGCCGCAAGGTCGAAGCACAGTGTCCGGCGGCCCAGCCGCCGATCAGCAGAAAATCTACCGCTCGATCAGCCATATGTGGTGGCGCGGAGCTTTAGCTCCGCGACTGGCAGGTGTCGTTTCATGGTCTGTGGATTAGTGTTTATTGGGGCGGGTTCTACCCGCTCTCGCTGCCGTCGGGCCCGAAGTACGCTTTCAGCTCGTCCTCCATACCGGGGTCGAGCACGGCTAGCACCTCGTCGCCCGACTCCAACACGGTCTCTGGGTTGGGCACGAACCCGGCGCCCTCGCGCAACACCGAGATCAGCAAGCTCCCCTCCGGTAGCTCCAGGTCTGCGACGCGCCGCCCGGCCACGGGCGAGTCGTCGCCGAGCAAAAGCTCGATGATCTCCAGCCGCTCGCGCGGCAGGTCCAGCAGGTGCACGAGCCCGTACTTCGGCACCTCGTGCTCGATCAGCCGCAGGATCAGGTCCGTCGCCGACACCACCGGCGCGATCCCCAAGAGCTCGAACCACTGCTTGTTCCGCGGGTTGTTCACGCGCGCGATGGTCTGATCGACCATGTACTTCTCCTTGGCGACCTGGCAGATCAGCATGTTGTCCTCGTCGTCACCGGTCACCGCGATCACCAGATCAGCCCGCGACACCCCGGCCCGCTCGAGCACCCACAGCTCCGAGGCGTCGCCGTACTGCACGTTGTGCTCGAGCTCCTGCTCGACCGTCAGATAGCGGCCGCGATCGTTCTCGATCACCGTTACCTCGTGCCCCTTGTCCAGGAGCTCGCGCGCCAGGTTCCACCCGACCTTCCCCGCACCGACGATCAATACGTACATGGACCCCCTAGCCCGCGACCTTAGCGGCCGCCTCCTTGACCTCGGTCTCGAGCATCTCGATCGCCACCCTCGTCGGGCAGATCGTGTGCAGCCCCTGCTGCTCGTACCACTCCGCCCGGTACGGATCCAGGATCCGCGCGATCACCGTGGGCACGTTAAACCGCCGCTGCGCGATCTGGGCGATCACGATGTTCGTGTTGTCCCCGTCGGTGGAGGCGACGAACGCATCCGCTCGCTCGATCCCCGCCTCCTGAAGCGCCTCGATCTCGAGCGCCGTCCCCACAGTGAACTGACCGCCCACATCCTCCCAGGACTTCTCGAGCCCGATCTCCAGGCGCGCGTGCGCCTCGGGGTCCTCGTCCAGGCACGAAACCGTGTGCCCGTCGCGCAACATCGAGCGCGCGAGCGACGAGCCAACCCGGCCGGCACCGACGATCAGGATGAACACACCGTGGATGCTACTCAGCGCCGGGCACACCGCAGGCACAGCCGCACGGCTGCACGGGCGGTCCTATGCTGAACCTAGGCCGCGGGCGGGCGCCGTCACCAGTACCGGGCAAGGCGCCTTCTTCAGCACGTACCCGATCTCGGCCGGCCGTGAGCCTCCGACGCCGCCGAGCACCGCGCCGCCCCGCGTGCGCGTCGGCGGCTCGGCCCCCATCACGATCAACTCCACCCCGCGGTCGCGGGCGGCCTGAACGATTCCCGCGCCGGCGTCGCGCGCACGCACCACAGAGGTCGCCACCTCGACCGTCTCGTACTCCTGCCCGATCTCCATCGCCCGCTGCAGCGCGGCGTTGGCCACCTCGACCCGGTCCTGGGGCGGGCGAGCGTCGAGCGGGACCGTCAGCGGCAGGTCCATCACGTAGATCACCTCCAGGCGCGGCCGCTCCTCCCCCGGCTCATCGGCGGTGTCGGCCAGGCGCCCGGCCGTCCCGACGATGTCGTCGTCCAGCTTCGTCCCGAACACCGGCACCAGGATGCTCGCGAACTCGAGCTCCTGGACGTTCTTGCGCAGCGCCTGCTCTGGCACCGACACCCGCTTCGTGAGCGTCGTTCCCTCGACAAACTTCCGGTAGACGACATAGCCGATCAGCCCGAACGCCATCCAACCGCCGCCCGCCCACCGGGCGCGAGCGTGGAAGACGATCACCGCCAGCCACAGAAGCAGCATGAGCCCCGCGCCCAACACCGCCGGGATCGGAATCTCTCGATTCCGGAACCGCACGTTGAACGGGATCCGGTAGGGACGCTCCCGATTCGGCTCCCGCAACCGCAGGCGGATGATCGAGAGGTGGGCGATCATGATCGCCAGCGTCACGCCGAACGCGTAGATCTCGGCGAGCAGCTTCACGTCCGTGGGGATCGCGAGAGCCATCGCGATCACGCCCGCTACGAGAATCGCGACGTAAGGGGTCGCGCGCCCGCTCAGCTTGCCGAGCCAGCTCGGGACCTGACGGTTCCTGGCCAGCGCGTAGACGTGACGCGACAGCCCCAGCATCGAGGTGGCCGCCGCCCACGTCAGCACCACCGGGGCAACCGCGACAACCGCGATCTGGAGCAGGACGGACAGCCAGTGCGGGTCGTAGCTCATCACGACCCCGAGGATCGGCTCCTCGATGAAGCGCTCGCCTAGCGCCGTGTGAGCCCCGTTGGGCCCGGCGACGACTGGCACCGCCATCAGCGCGATCGCGGCCATCCCGGCGTACATCACCGGCAGCAACAGGACGCTGGCGCCGACGACCCGCCCAAGGTCCCGCCGCCGCCAGCTGAAATCAGGCGCCAGGTCAGACGCTGCCTCGATGCCGGCGAACGCGAGCGTCGCCACGGCGAGCGCTTCCACGATGTGCCGGACCGACGGCGTCGTGAAGAGATCGACGTGCTCCGTGAGCCGATCCGGGTGGAACACGACGAACAGGCCCACCACGATCACCGCCGCCTGCAGCAGCACGTCCGCGAGCGCGATTGCGATCAGCGGACGCTGGCGGACGTAGCGAGTGAACCCGCCGATGTTCATCGCCGACGCGAGCACGATCACTCCGGCCGCGACCGTGATCTCAGGCGCCCCGTGCGTGAACCCGCCCCAGATCGGCCCCAGGTAGTGCGCAACCGAGACCGCGGCGAACGAGATGATGATGATGTAGTCGATGAGGATCGCCCAGCCGGCGATGAAGCTCACCAGCTCGTTGAAGGCGTGGCGGGCGAACGCCGACGATCCGCCCCGCTCCCCGTACATCCCCGTCCCCTCGACGTAGGTGAGCACCGCAAGCACGAGGAGCAGGCCCGCGCCGAGGAAGATCAGCGGCGTCAGCCCGAGCGCGAAAGACGCGACGACGCCGATCGAGAAATAGAGGGAGAAGCCCACCGCCGCGTACGCGACGCCGATCTGTAGCGGCACACCGAGGAATCGCCCGGTCAGCGGTCCCTTGTCGATGACCTTGACGCGCGGGAGGCGGCGGCGGAACCCAGGACCCTGCGGCCCGCCGGCGCCTCCTGCCCCGTCCGGCGACGGTGGGATGTTCTCGCTCAATTCCGCGTCCGCAGCGCGATGTAAAGGCGGGCGCCCCCGACGGCGCAGAACAACATCCCGATCCAGATTCCGGCCGATCCGATGCTCGCGCCCCGCGCGAACGTAACGATCAGGATGGCGATCCCGAAGCCGATGATGATGAACGAGAAGATCCGCGTGACCGCGCGATAGAGCTGGTCCCCGGGCGTCACAGCTCTTGTGGCGGTTTCGCCGGGTATTCCGGGCGGCGACTTGGTCGCCGCACAGGCAGGTAAGGCGGCGGAGCCGCCGCAAATGATTTGGCCTGACTTGTCGCTAAACGCTCCTCGACAAAAATCACGGGAGGATTCTACGTTTAGGGATGCCGTTCTCAGGCGGGAATCGGCGCTGTCTGGCCCGGCTGGGCGGCGACGATCACGCGCGTCGGACGCTTGGCGAGCACGGTCTGGAGCGTCTTGCCGTACAGCGGCTTGCCGTTGCGGTACCGCAGCGGCATGACGATCGCCGCCGCCTTGATGTCCCTGGCCTCCTCGATGATCGTCTGCGCCTCCTGCCCTGGCCGCACCCGCACCAGGTGCCCCGTGACACGAAGCCCGCCGATGATCTTCGCCTGCT
>VAYL01000015.1:0-472 GCA_005884305.1 Actinomycetota bacterium | reverse complement strand
AGCTCGGCATCGACCGGCAGGTGGGTCGGCACGGTGACGATCGACAGGACGTGGATCCCGCGCCGTCGCCGGGCCGCAAGCCGAACGGCCATCGCCACGGCCTCGTTCGAGAACGAGTCGCCCTCGAAGACCACGAGCACGCTCTGGTACTCGACCTCCTCTACACCGAGCGGCTCCGGGGTGACCACCTTCACGGTCTCGCGCATCGGCAGCTGCTGGCGCCGCCGGTACGCCGCGTACAGCAACACGCCGAAGAGCATCCATCCCGCGCCCACAAGCCCGGTGCTCGTATGCAGGGCGATCACGATCACCCAGGCCGCGAAGGTTCCGAGCGCGCCCAGCACGGCGGTAATCGGAATCTCGAAGCCGAATGCTCGGAAGTTCAGCGGCGGCTTCCACTTCCGCTCGCGCTCGGGTTGACGCTGCCGTAATCGGATCACCGCGACGTGCGCGATCGTGAATGACAGCATCG
>VAYL01000267.1:2869-3066 GCA_005884305.1 Actinomycetota bacterium | reverse complement strand
GTACACGGGCCACGGGACGTTGCTGCGGACCTGGCGGGTCCCCGGCCAGAACCTCTCCGGAGGCCAGGGCGTGCAGGTTGCGACGAGCGACGCCCGGGGCAGGCTCGTGCTGCTCGACCGCGACCCAGCGCGCGCACTACTGCTGAGTACGCGCACTGGCCGATTCCGCACCTATGCCCGCTTCCCGGATCTGACGC
>VAYL01000267.1:1314-2685 GCA_005884305.1 Actinomycetota bacterium | reverse complement strand
CCTCGACGGTAATGAGTTCGGCACCACCGGAATCGTCCTGAAGCCCGACCATCGCACGCTTCTTGCGATGCAGCAGAGCTCGGCGGGCGGCGGCGACGGCAACCCGACGACCGGCAAGCTCTACTCGGTCCGAATAGGCAGACACGCCCATCCGAGAACTCTCCACCGGCTCTGGGAGAGCGCGCCGGTGGACGGCCCCGACGGCTTCTGGATCGCGCGGTCGGGAAGGATCTACGTCGCCCTGGCGGGTAGCAACCAACTCGCCGTGATCGGCCCCGGCGGCAAGGACCTCGGCCGCTTTCCCGCGAGCCCGACTGGGGACAACGGCTCATCCGTCCCCTTCGACACGCCCTCGAGCGTCATGTTCAAGGGAACCCGCCTGATCGTCGCGAACCAGGCCTTCTTCGGCGGCGATCCGACCCACCAGGCGATCCTCGACGTCGAGTCCCGCGAGCGCGGCATGCCGGAATTCATCCCGCGCCGTGCCGGTCTGCCACGCCGCCACCGCTAGCTCCAGCCGTCGGTAGCTAGCCTCCCGACGCATGCAGCGCGGAGCAGCGTTCTTCGACCTCGACCGCACGCTCATGGCGGGTTCGAGCGGCATGCACTTCGCGCGGGCCGCATACGGCAGCGGCATGGTCGGCCGGCGGCAGCTGATGCGCTGGGGGGTGGAGCACGTGCACTTCCGCTTGCGGGGCTCCACGGACGAGCAAACATCCCAGCTCCTGTCGCAGGTGAACGTTCCGGCCCGTGACATCCAACGGCTCGCGCCGGGACTCCTGGCTGGGGTGCTCCCCCGCATCTACCCCCAGATGCTGGACGAGGTCCGAAGCCATCAGGACGCCGACCGCCCGACCTTCATCGTCAGCGCGGCCGGAAACGACCTCGTCGAGATGCTCGCCCGCGTCCTCGGGATGGAGGGCGGGATCGGAACGCAGTACGAGGTCGACGGCGACGGACTCCTCACCGGCCGCATTGTCGAGCCGTTCGTCTACGGCGAGGGCAAGGTCGCCAAGATGCGGGACTTCGCCGAGGAGCACGACATCGATCTGGCCGCGTCCTGGGCGTACTCCGACTCGGTGTCAGATCTGCCGATGCTCCGCGCGGTCGGCCATCCGGTCGCCGTCAACCCCGACACCGAGCTCGCCGAGATCGCGGTCGAGGAGGGATGGCGCGTCATGCGCTTCGAGCGTCTTGGCCGCCAGCTGGCGATCGCCGGCGCGACGCTGGTGGCTGCCGCCGTCGGTGGCACGGGAACCGTCTTGGCCCGGCGACGTCCGGAGCGGCGCGGTTACCGGGCCACGTTGCGCCGCTAGCCGCCCTCGCTAACCGAGGCAGATCGCGGTCGCGCTGATCCAGAAGTCGTACAGG
>VAYL01000267.1:208-1218 GCA_005884305.1 Actinomycetota bacterium | reverse complement strand
GACCGAAGTCAGGCGTCCGCACGCCGCCTCCGACGACCCGCGTCCCCGCGGGGCAGGAAGCCGCCGCCTCGCCGAAGTCCGAGTGGGGTGCGAGGCTGTAGGCGCGCCGGTATATCGGTTGGACCGGCGCACAGATCGCCCAGTCGGTCACCTCCTGGCTCGGTACCCCGGCCAGTCCGGCCACCGCGTGCCCTTCCCAGGACGCGCCTTCAGCGGGGTCGGATGACGTGATGTACGCGCTGCTGTATCCGGGGCCGATATACACGCCGCCGCCGAGAACCGAGTCGCTCGCGGGACATTGGCTGCGAAGTAATGGCTGGCCGGGCGCGTGCAGGGTCACCGATTTCGCGCGGTAGACGGGCTGCTTGGTGCTGCAGATCGCGTACTCGGTGAGCGTGTTGTGGGCGCCGTTGAAGCTGTCGATCCTGCTCCGCCAG
Organism: Actinomycetota bacterium; assembly: GCA_005884305.1. Classification (GTDB taxonomy): domain Bacteria; phylum Actinomycetota; class Thermoleophilia; order Solirubrobacterales; family 70-9; genus AC-56. The sequence continues at coordinate 781 of VAYL01000267.1, read as the reverse complement.
CCATCGTCGGGAATCGCGTCACGGTCGGCGCCGTCGAAGGGCGCGGAGGAGTGGACTATCGAGTCGTTGGTGGCCGCGAACACGTACTGGCCGCCGCCGAGCACGTGGGAGCCGGCCGGGCAGGCGGAGCTGACCGTGGTCGCGCGGTCGACTCGCGCATTCACCGGACCACGGACCGGATAGCTGAGAGTGCCGAAGCTGGCCGCAACAGCTGCGCCCGGAACGAGGGCCACGAGCGCGAACGCCCCGGTCAGCGCGAAGGCGACGCGACGCAGCCCGCGTGTGAATCTCCCCCTTCGCATCCGTGCGCTGATTCGCGAAGCATAACCCCGCGCACCTAGACTTCAAATACTGTGAACGGCACCAGCCAGTCGCGGAGCTAAAGCTCCGCGCTAGAACACATGGCCATCGAGCCCGATGCCAGGCGCCGCGCGCACCAGTGGCGCGATGAGGTCTACTCGACGCAGCCCGAGCGCGACGCCCTCTTCGAGACGATCTCGGGACAGCCCATCGAGCCCCTCTACACGGAGGAGGACCTGACCGGCTGGGACTCGGATCGGGAGCTCGGATTCC
>VAYL01000267.1:0-200 GCA_005884305.1 Actinomycetota bacterium | reverse complement strand
TACCCGTCGATGTACCGGGGGCGGCTGTGGACCATGCGCCAGTTCGCTGGCTTCGGCACCGCCGACGAGACCAACGAGCGCTTCCGGTACCTGCTCGACCACGGCCAGACCGGGCTATCGACCGCCTTTGACATGCCCACCCTCATGGGCCTCGACTCCAGCGACGGGCGCAGCCGGGGCGAGGTGGGTGTCGAGGGGGT
>VAYL01000014.1:8929-11648 GCA_005884305.1 Actinomycetota bacterium | reverse complement strand
AGTCGGTTGCCGCGGCGGTCGCACCTGCCGCCATCTCGGCCAGCGCCTGTCCCACCTGGACGGTGTCGTCGGGCGACACCAGCAGCTTCTTGATGACGCCGCTCGCCGGGGCGGGCACCTCCGCGTCGATCTTGTCGGTCGAGACCTCGATCACGGTGTCGCCCTCGCTGACGGCATCACCCTCGGCGACGTGCCACTCGAGCACCGTCCCCTCCGTGACGGACTCGCCCATCTCGGGCATCGCGATCTGAAGCGTCTCGCCGGTCGGCTCGGCTGGGGTGACCGTCTTCACGACCCCCGGCTCGGGTGTCGCGGAGGGCTCGCTCTCGTCGCCGAGGTCCTGGTCGCCCTCGCCGGTGGCGCCCGCGGTAAGTCCGGGGCCGGTATCGCGCTCCTCGCCGGCGCCGTCGGTGGACGCCTCAGCGGAGGGATCGAGCTCGGCGAGCACGCCGCCCACCTCGATCGTCTCATCAGGCGCCTTGAGGATTCGGGTGAGCACGCCGCTTGCGGGCGCTGGAACCTCGGCGTCGATCTTGTCGGTCGACACCTCGACGACCGTCTCGCCCTCGGATACGTACTCGCCCTCTTGCTTGTGCCACTCGAGGACGGTGCCCTCGGTCACCGATTCCCCCATTTGGGGCATCTCGATCTGGACCGTCTCAGCCATCCGACTGAGTCTATGCAGCGACCCGAGCCACGAGGTACACCTCGTTGGACACGGTGTCGAAGACGTCCCGGGCGAGGAAATCGCGGCCACGGCCCGCGTGCTGGCAGTAGCCGCAGACGAGCTCCAGGCCGGCCGAGAACGGCGCGCTCGCGGCGATCGGGAGCGCGCATTCCGGGCAGACCAGGGCGCCGTGGGCAAGGACCTGCGCCCCGTCGCGGACCAGCAGATGGTGGGCGCCCGCCCGGGCGCCGTCGACGCGGCCGATCCCGGTGTTCGGCTGGCCCGGATCGCCCGGATCAGCGGGGATCTCAAACGGCACTATCAACGCCCTTCATATGTGTTGGAGTGTAGGGTCGTCGGCGCAGGATTCGTGATCGCGGAGGAGATCAGATGAGCTACTTCGTCACCGGCGCAACCGGCTTCATCGGGCGGCACCTGGTCGAGCTCCTGCTCGAGCGCGAGGGCACGATCTACGTCCTCGTGAGGGAGGGCTCCAAGGGCCGGCTGGAGGAGCTCCGCAACCGCTGGGGAGTCGGCCCCGATCCTCTCGCAGCGCCGGCTCGGGATCTCCGACGCCGACGTCGAGCGGCTGCATGGCGAGGTCGACCATCTCTTCCACCTCGCGGCGATCTACGACATGACCGCCGACGCCGCGAGCCAGAACGTCGCCAACATCGAGGGGACGCGGCACATGGTGGAGTTCGCCGAGGCCGTCGAGGCGGGCCGCGTGCACATGGTCAGCTCGATCGCCGCGGCCGGGCTCTACAAGGGCATCTGGCGAGAGGACATGTTCGAGGAGGCGGAGGACCTCGACAACCACCCGTACTTCCGCACCAAGCACGACTCCGAGGGGATCGTGCGCACCGAGCTCGATCGTCCGTGGCGTGTCTACCGGCCGGGGATCGTGGTCGGGGACTCCGAGACCGGCGAGATGGACAAGATCGACGGCCCGTACTACTTCTTCAAGCTGATCCGCCGCCTGCGCGGAACCGTGCCGGAGTGGGTGCCGATGCTGGGCGTAGAGGGGCGGGAGATCAACCTCGTACCGGTGGACTTCGTCGCGCGGGCGATGGACCACATCGCACACCTGGATGGGCTCGACGGCCGCGCCTTTCACCTGACGGACCCGAATCCGAAGACGGCCGGCGAGGTGATCGACATCTTCGCTCGGGCTGCCCATGCGCCGCAGTCATCCGTGCGGATTCCGGCCGCCGCCGTGGGTGTCGTCGCGCCGCTGCTCAAGACGGCGGTGTCGCTGCCGCCGGGCGACGTCGTCGCCGATTGGCTCCTGCGCGACTTCGGCGTCCCGCGGTCCGTGCTCACATACGTCAACTATCCGACCAGCTTCGACTCCCGCGGCGCCCAGGCCGCCCTCGCGGGCACTGACATCCGCGTCCCGCCGCTCGAGGCATACGCGGACAAGCTCTGGGACTACTGGGAGCGCCACCTCGACCCCGACCTCTTCCAGGACCGCACGCTGGTGGGCGCGGTCCGCGGCCGTCAGGGCCTGATCACCGGCAGCGGCCAGGTCCTCGAGCAGCAGGTGCCCGACGAGCTCTTGCGCCTCGTGCGCCGGGTTCGCGGCCGGGCATCGCTGGAGCAGGCGGTGCGCGGACGCGTGGTCATGGTGACCGGCGCGTCATCGGGGATCGGCAAGTCGGCGGCCATGAAGATCGCCGACGCCGGCGGCACCGTCCTTCTGGTTGCTCGAACGGCTGAGAAGCTCGAGGCGACGAAGGCGACCATCGAGGCCGACGGCGGAACCGCATACGTCCATTCGGCCGACCTCTCCGACATGGACGACATCGACCGGATGGCCGACGAGGTCCTCGCCCAGCACGGCCATGTGGACATCCTCGTGAACAACGCCGGGCGCTCGATCCGGCGCTCGATCGCGCTCTCCTATGACCGCTTCCACGACTTCGAGCGGACCATGCAGCTGAACTACTTCGGCGCGGTGAAGCTGATCCTGAAGCTGCTGCCCGTGATGCGCGACCGGCGCTCGGGCCAGATCATCAACGTGAGCTCGATCGGCGTGCAGACGAACACGCC
>VAYL01000014.1:5318-8911 GCA_005884305.1 Actinomycetota bacterium | reverse complement strand
TCGCGTCGGAGATCATCGACGACGGCGTCCACATCACGACGATCCACATGCCGCTGGTGCGGACGCCGATGATCAAGCCCACGCGCATGTACGACCGGTTCCCGACGATCACGCCGGACAAGGCGGCGGAAATGATCAGCGATGCGATCATCCACCGGCCGAAGCGAATCGCGACGCCGCTCGGCACCCTCGGCCAGATCCTGTACGCGATCAATCCGAAGTCGATCGACTACATCCTGAACAGCGCCTACAAGCTGTTCCCCGACTCCAGCGCAGCGCGCGGCGAGGGCAAGCGCGAGCGGGCGGAGCCGGCCCCGGGGGAGGAGGCCTCGACCGAGCAGGTCATGTTCGCCTCCCTGATGCGCGGCATCCATTGGTAGCGCCGGGGCGCTAGCCACCCCCGCAGGGGGCAAATCCAACGCGTTTGGGGTTTTGGGGACGTGATGGCGTCCCTCAAATCTCAAACGCTTGGCGAGGAGGTGTGGCGGCTGGCGTCCGCGCAGCACGGCGTCATTGCGCTGTTCCAGCTTTTGGAGCTCGGCTACACGATGAGCGCGATCAAGCACCGCATCGCGACGGGCCGGCTGCATCCAGTTCGAGCGGGTGTGTACGCGGTGGGACGACCAGATCTGACACGGGCGGGCGAGTGGATGGCCGCAGTCCTCAGCTGCGGGCCGGATGCCGTTCTAAGCCACGGGAGTGCCGCTGCGTTGTGGCGGCTCGCAGCCGATGGCGAGCGTCGCATCCACGTGACCGTGCCGTCGGCGAGAGACCGACGCCAGCCGGGCATTGCCCTCCATCGTCGATCGACGCTCGGCGCCGGCGACGTCGCGGAGCATCGAGGCGTACCGGTGACGTCCCCGATCCGCACGCTCATGGACATCGCGAACGCGGTGCCGGCGCAGTTCTTGGAGGCGGCGGTCAACGAGGCCGACAAGCTGGATCTCGCCTACACGGAGGAGCTCCGCCTCGAGCTCGAGCTGCGGAAGGGACAGCCCGGCGTTCGCCCGCTGCGCGCTCTCCTCGACAAGGCGACATTCACGCTCACGGACTCCGAGCTCGAGCGGCGATTCTTGCCGATTGCGCGAGGAGTGGGGCTGCCCAAGCCGCGGACGCAAGCGCGCGATCGCATCCGCGACCAAGCCCACGCCGCGGCCGGCCTCGCCCACCTTCGATTCACGCATTGGCAGGTGCGCTACGACACGAAAACCGTCCAGCGCACACTGAAGGCGGTGGCCGCACGCCGCCGCCAAGCGACGTCTGCGATATCAGGGCCGCCATAGCGTCCCCAATGTCGCACACGGCGGTGGGGGCGGGTAGCGTTGCCCGGTGGCCGTGGCGAGTGCGCGCAAGCGAAAGCACTGGGGCTGGGGATTCGCGGATCGCCAGCCGTCGCGCACGGAGCTGGAGGCGGCGGCGGCCGGCATTCGCGATCGACTCGGCTTCGGCGGCGATGTGGAGGAGCCGGTACCGCTCGAGGACATCGAGCTGACCGAGCCGAGGATCAAGCCACCCCCCGCGCTCGAGGGGCTCTTCGCCGGCGACCGGTACGACCGTGTCGTCCATTCCCTCGGCAAGGCCTACCGCGACGTGGTCCGCGGCTTTCGCGGCCAGTTCGATAACCCGCCGGACCTGGTCGCGCATCCGCGCACCGAGGAGGACGTCGAGCGGGTCCTCGAGTGGTGTGCGGCGCAGGGCGTTGCAGCAATTCCCTACGGGGGCGGCACGAGCGTTGTCGGCGGCGTGGAGCCCAGGGTGGGGAAGCAGTTCCGGGGCGCGGTCACGATCGACTTGAGCGGGCTCGGCGGCGTGCTGGATGTCGACTCCACCTCGAGGGCCGCGCGCATTCAGGCCGGCGCCTCGGGGCCCGCCCTCGAGGATCAGCTTCGTCGCCACGGCTACACGCTGCGCCACTTCCCGCAGTCGTTCGAGTTCTCCACGCTCGGTGGCTGGATCGCGACTCGCGCGGGCGGGCACTTCGCGACGCTCTACACGCACATCGACGACCTGGTCGAGTCGGTCCGCGCCATCACGCCCGCTGGGATCTGGGAGTCCAGGCGGGTGCCGGGCTCCGGGGCGGGGCCCAGCCCGGACCGGATGCTGCTCGGGTCCGAGGGGATCCTGGGACTGATCACCGAGGCCTGGGTCCGCGTGCAGGAACGGCCGCGCAGCAAGCTCTCGTGCGGCGTCGCCTTCGACACGTTCGTCGCCGGCGCGGAGGCGGTTCGCGAGCTGTCCCAGTCGGGTCTCAATCCAGCCAACTGCAGGCTCCTCGACGCGGCGGAGTCGGCTTTCACCAATGCGGGGCCGCCCGGCAAGTCGCTGCTCGTCCTCGGGTTCGAATCGGCGCACCATCCCATGGACTCCGCAATGGACACGGCGCTCCAGGTCGCGCGCGACCACGGTGGCGAGCCCGGCGAGATCCGCAAGCGGGAGGAGGAGCGAGCCTCGCGCGACAGCGAGCAGCCCGGGCCGGGTGCGGTTCGGGCGAACCCGCCTCCCGAGGAGGGTGACGGCGCAGACCCGGTCGGAGCCTGGCGCCATGCGTTCCTGGCAGCGCCGTACCTGCGCGACACCTTCGTTGCGTGCGGCGTGTTGAGCGACACCTTCGAGACCGCGATCACGTGGGACCGCTTCGACGGCTTTCACGAGCGGGTGATGGACACGGCCCGGCGGGCGATCGCCGACGGGTGCGATACGCCACCGGACGGCCCGGGCTCGCCGCGCCTGTCGTGCCGGTTCACGCACGTCTATCCGGACGGCCCGGCGCCCTACTACACCGTTCTGTGTCCGGCGCGCCGCGGTGGCGAGGTCGAACAGTGGGACGAGATCAAGGCGGCTGTGTCAGATGCCGTAATCGAGTCCGGTGGAACGATCACGCATCACCACGCGGTCGGCCGCGACCACCGTCCTTGGTACGACCGGCAGCGCCCGGAGCCGTTCGCTGAGGCGCTGCGCGGCGCGAAGCGGGCAGTTGACCCGGCGGGCGTCCTGAACCCGGGGGTTCTCATCGATGGCTGACTTCGCGGCGCTTATGCGCCCGCACCTCGAGGGCGCGCTGGAGTCGGGCGAGTCGCTCGAGGGAATTTGCGCGGCGACCCAGCAGAGCACCTTCAAGGGCCGCTCCATTGCCCTGGGGATAACCCGCCGCCGTCTGATGCTCGCCCCGCTGGATCGGCGCGGCCGCCCGGATGGCGAGATCGTCTCGATCACTCCTGAGGACGTCGCCGACGCGGAGGCAGGTGGCGCCGGCGGCGGGTGGGCGAACGTGGTCACCGCGATCCTGGACTCGGCGGCCGTCACCCTCCAACTCAAGACGACCGGCGGCGAGAAGTACAAGCTCAACATGATGCTCGGCAGCGGCATCTTCGGCAAGTTCGGCGGCGGCGAGTCCCAGAGCGAGGGAATCGAAGCGCTCAGCGCCTGGTTCGAAACCCACCGCGCCGATTCCTGATCGGCGCCGGGGCGGGTTTCTCACACACCAGCCGTCCTTGGCTGGTTCGAAACCCACCGCGCCGATTCCTGATCGGCGCCGGGGCGGGTTTCTCACGTACCAGCCGTCCTTGGCTGGTTCCAGCGTTTCGCGGCGCAGC
>VAYL01000014.1:310-4921 GCA_005884305.1 Actinomycetota bacterium | reverse complement strand
TGGGTCGATCCGGGGGTGGCCGGTCTGGTCGCGCTCTACGGCGTGATCACCGTTGCCTACTCGGTGATCCTGAAGCGCCTGGTGATCATCGACGTGATGACGATCGCGTCGCTCTTCATCCTGCGAGTCGTCGCCGGCGCGGTCGCGGTCGAGGCGCACGCGTCCGAGTGGCTTTTGCTGTGCACCGCGATGCTGGCGCTCTTCCTCGGCTTCACCAAGCGCCGCCAGGAGGCGATGGAGGAGATGCAGGAGGGCGGGACCGCAAGGCCCGTCCTGGAGCACTACTCGCTGCCCTTCCTGGACCAGATGGTCTCGATGGTCACCGCCGGGGCGATCATCAGCTACGCGATCTACGCCGTGAACAGCCCGCTGATCGGAAGCGAGATGCTCGCGACCGGGCCATCGGTGCTCTACGGGGTCTTCCGCTACCTCTACCTGATCTACGACCGGCGCGACGTGCGCTCTACCGCGGCCATCCTCACTGAGGACCCGGGCATGATCTTCGCAGGGGTGTCGTGGATCGGCATCGCGCTGATCATGCTCTACGTCGCGAACTGACCCACTCGTTCGCGAACTGACGCGCTCCTTATAGAGTGCGCCGGCGATGGATCTGACGCTCACTCCCGAGGAGGAGGCCTTTCGTGACGAGGTTCGGACCTGGCTNCCGAAGTTCCTCTTCCGCCGCGACTGGCAGCGCAAGATGCACGAGGCCGGGTGGGCCGGCATCTCGTGGCCGAAGGAGTACGGCGGCCGGGGAGCGTCGCTGATCGAGCAGGCCATCTTCAGCGAGGAGATGGCGCGCTCCAAGGCTCCCTCGCCCGCGAACGTGCTGGGGCTCGTGATGGGCGGCCCCGTCGTGATCGCCCACGGAAGCGAGGACCAGAAGGAGCGCTTCCTGGAGCCGATTCTCTCCGCCGAGGAGATCTGGTGCCAGGGGTTCTCCGAGCCCGAGTCAGGCTCGGACCTGGCGTCGCTCAAGACAAGAGCGGTGCGCGAGAACGGCAGCTGGCGCGTCAGCGGCCAGAAGGTCTGGACGACCTATGCCCACGAGGCGAAGTGGTGCATGCTCCTGGCCCGCACCGACACCGACGCGCCCAAGCACAAGGGCCTCACCTACTTCATCTGCGACATGGATCAGGACGGTGTGGAGGTTCGGCCGCTACGCCAGATCACCGGCGAGGCGGAGTTCAACGAGATCTTCTTCGAGGACGCCGAGGTCGATGAGGAGAACGTCGTCGGCGGAGAGGGCAACGGATGGATGGTCGCCATCACCACGCTCATGCACGAGCGGGCGGGCCTCGGCGCGGCGTCGGCGATCTCGATCCGGCGAGAGCTGGACGAGCTGATCGACGAGATCAACAACCGCGGCCTCGGCGACGACCCCATAATCCGCCAGCGGATCGCGGAGCTCAAGATCGGGGTCGAGGCGCTGCGGCTCGGCGCGCTACGGGCGCTCACCCAGCAGATGAAGGTGGGCATCCCCGGCCCGGAGGGCTCGATCTCCAAGTGGGAGTGGGCGCTGCTGAATCAGAAGCTGACCGAGCTGGCGGCCGACGTTCTCGGCCCCGAGGCGCTGCGGCCGGGGACCGAGTGGTCGTACCGGCTCCTGCGCTCGCGCGCCAACTCGATTGAGGGCGGGACCACCGACGTGATGAAGAACATCGTCGCCGAGCGGGTGCTCGGGCTGCCCAGGCTCCGCTAGGTACCACTAAGTGGACTTCGGCTTCAACGACGAGCAGCAGGCGATCAAGGAAACGGCTCGCGACATGCTGGCCAGCCGCTCGCCGCTGCCCAAGGTCCGGGAGGCCGCCGAGTCGCGCACGTACGACGATTCGCTCTGGAAGGAGATCTGCGAGCTCGGCTGGCCCGGCATCGCGATCGCCGAGGAGCATGGCGGGCAGGGGCTGGGAATGGTCGAGCTGGCGATCCTGAGCGAGGAATTGGGCTACGCGTGTGCCGCGACGCCGTTTCTCTCGAATGCCTCGGCCGGCATCTTCATCGAGCGAGCCGGCAGCGACGAGCAGCGGGAGCGGTGGCTGGGCGGGGTCGCCACCGGCGAGGAGCGCGGCGCGGCCGCCTTTGAGCCGCGCAGCAACGATCTGGTCCCGGATGCCGAGGGCGCGGCTGTTCTGGTCCTGAACGACGGCGATCAGGCGGTGGCCGTCGCCGCGGGAGACGCGGACATCGCGACGGTCGAGCTGATCGACGCGACGCGCTCCTATGCGCGGGTTTCGGCTTCTGGCGGCGATCCTCTCCCCGGAGACGTGGAGGCCGCGGCGGACCGCTCGGTTGTGGCGCTCGCGGCCGAACTCACCGGGATCGCCCAGCGAGCGCTCGAGATCGCCGTGGACTACGCAAAGGAGCGCCAGCAGTTCGACCGTCCGATCGGTGCCTACCAGGCGGTCTCGCACCGGTGCGCAGGAATGCTCTACGACACCGAGGAGGCGCGATCGCTCACCTATTACGCGGCTTGGGCCGCCGACGCGGAGCCCGAGTCGCTCCCGCTCGCTGCCTCGATGGCGAAGGCTCGGGCCTCGGACGCCGCCTGGCGGGTCACCAACGATGCCCTGCAGGTCCTCGGTGGCATCGGCTTCACGTGGGAGCACGACCTCCACTTCTTCCTCAAGCGGGCGAAGGTGGGAGGCGAGCTGCTCGGCGACGCGCGAATGCACCGCGAGCGCGTGGCCTCGCTGGCCGGGCTCGCGGCTTAAGACAGGGGCTAGTCCGGCAGGATCCCCACGTCCGAGGCGAGCCTGACCTCGCCGCCAACCCGGTACTCCACGTCAACCGTCTCGTGCTTGCGGTAGGTGCCGAAGAGGCCGAGGAACATCGCCAGCCATCGCACGCCGCCGACTTGCTCCTTCAGGATCGGGCGCGTGAAGACGATCTCCGATCCCTTCAGGCGGTAGTCCCCGCCTTCGGCCTGGGGAATGCCGTTGATGTAGACCGTGATCGGAGGCTCCGCGCCGGTGGGCAGGCGCACCCGGCGGCCGGCGGCCACGCTCCCCTTGGGGACCTCGAAGTCGGCGCCGGCGCTCATGTGAGCGCCGCCCGCACGACATCGAACGGCGATTCGCCGTCCTCCGGCTCCAGCCGGCGCTTGCGAACCACACCCACGTAGGGAACGAGGCTCCCATCACCCATCAGATCGAGGCCGGCCTCCCGCCCGCGAAAGATGCCGCCCGATGAGAGCTTGAGACGTGCGTGCACAAGGCGCTCGGGCCCGTAGTCGCGGATCGCGTTGATCGCGTCCAGGGGTCCCTCCTTGCGGATGAGCTGCGTCTGCCGCTTCATCGCTGTCACGGCGTCATCGAGGTCGTCGAACCGCTCGTGCTTGACCTTGGACCCGTGCCTGACTACGAGTTTCCACTTTCCCACAGGGGCATATTGCCGACTTACCGGTCACCTGCGTGAGGAACTGGTTAGGCGCTAAGCGCCGCGGCGCTGGCGCTTCGGGCGGCGCGCCGGCGGGCCGGTGATCTTCTCCGGGCCCTCGCGCTCGTCGATCGGGACGTAGTCGCGGTCGCGGTGGCCGGTGTAGATCTGCCGCGGGCGGGCGATCTTCTGCCCCGGATCGTCGTTGCCCTCCATCCACTGGGCGACCCATCCGGAGGTTCGCGGGATCGCGAAGATCACCGTGAACATGTCGGTCGGGATCTCGAGCGCCTCGTAGATGATTCCCGAGTAGAAGTCGACGTTCGGGAACAGCTTGCGCTCGACGAAGAAGTCGTCGTCGAGAGCTCGCTTTTCGAGCTCGGTTGCGATCTCGATCAGCGGGTTGTACTCGGTCGCCTCGAACACCTCGTATGCGTGGTCGCGGATGATCCGGGCCCGCGGGTCGTAGTTCTTGTACACGCGGTGGCCGAACCCCATCAGCCGCTCCTCGCGGTCCTTCACGCCCTGCAGGAAATCGGGAATGTTGTCGGGGGTCTCGATTCGCCTGAGCATTCTCAGCACCTGTTCGTTGGCGCCGCCGTGCAGCGGGCCGTAGAGCGCAGCGACCCCGGCCGCGACCGCGGAGTACGGATCCACGTGCGAGGAGCCCACGGCGCGCACGGCGCTCGTGGAGCAGTTCTGCTCGTGGTCCGCGTGAAGCATGAAGAGGATGTCCAGCGCCCTCTCGACGCGGGGATCGGGCTCGTACTTCGTCTCGGTCTTCTTGAACAGCATCGAGAGGAAGTTGCCGGGATAGCTCAGATCGTTGTCGGGATACACGTACGGCAATCCCATGTTGTGGCGATAGGCGAAGGCCGCCAGGGTGGGCACCTTGGCGATCATCCGGATCGCGGCCATGTACCGCTCCTCGGGATCGTCGATGTGCGTGGCCTCCGGATAGAACGTGGACAGTGCGCCGACGCCGGAGAGCAGCATCCCCATCGGGTGCGCGTCGTAGCGGAACGTCTCGAAGAGGTTCTTGATGTCCTCGTGGACGAAGGTGTGATGGACCACGTCGAAGATCCAGCGCTCGAGCTGAGCCTTGGTGGGCAGCTCGCCGAAGGTGAGGAGGTAGGCAACCTCCAGGTAGTTCGAGTGGTCGCAGAGCTGCTCGATCGGGTAGCCGCGATGCTCGAGGATGCCGGCCTCTCCATCGATGAACGTTATGGCCGAGCG
>VAYL01000014.1:0-305 GCA_005884305.1 Actinomycetota bacterium | reverse complement strand
CGTGTACGCGGGGTCATAGGCCATCAGCCCGAAGTCGTCGTCCGAGACCTTGATGCCGCGTAGGTCCATGGCACGGATCGTCCCGTCGGTGATCTCGAGCTCGTAGCTCTGACCCGTCCGGTTGTGGGTTACCGACAGTGTGTTCTGCTCGGCCGTCGCTACCGCGCCGTCGCCCTCCTGCTGAGTCTTCTCCTCAGTCGCCATCGCCTCTCCTATTCAGCGGAAATCTCTCGTACGTACATTCTCGCACCAGTGGAGTGCGCGCGACCCGTAGTCGCGCTGTGCGAGGCTTTCGTTGCGTGGTT
>VAYL01000095.1 GCA_005884305.1 Actinomycetota bacterium | reverse complement strand
CGACCCCGAGCGCTGCGCCCGCGAGGTCGTCGGCTTCCTGGACGAGAGCGGGATCTAGCGCTCGCCGGTGGAGCTCCTCCCCTATCGCGACGAGCATCTCGCCCTCACCGAGGCGCTGGAACTCGATCCGGAGACGATGAGCGAGCTGGGCGGCCCGGCGGATCCCGACGACATCCCGCGGGTCCACAAGATGCGGATCGACACGGTGGCGAAGGGCGAGTGGTACTTCGCGATCCTGCCCGAGCCCTCCGGACCGCCGGTCGGGGCGATCGGCATCTGGCAGTCAAGAATCCAGGGCGAGCCGATTCACGAGGTCGGTTGGATGGTCCTACCGGAGTTTCAGGGCCGCGGCATCGCCAAGGAGGCGCTTCGGATCCTCATCGACCGAGCGCGAGCGGACCTGCGCTACGGCCGCATCCACGCCTTTCCGGGCGTCACGAACGCGCCGTCGAACGCCCTGTGCCGCGGCGCGGGATTCACGCATGTCGAGGCGACAGAGGTTCGGGAGTTGGACGTCAGCTCCACGTGAGGTGCTCCGCGAGCCAGGCGGAGACCGCGTCGCGGACGGCGTCCGCGTCCTTCAGCGAGTGGTTTCCGGCGACCGCGACGACCGTCCGGCCAGGTCCCTCTGGCGGCATCCCGAACGAGTCGCTGTCGCCCTGGACGACCAGGACCGGCACATCAACGGCGTCGAGCTCGTCCAGACGGCTCTTCGTCGGGTCATCGCCCTTGCCGGGCGGATGCACCGGAAAGGCGAGGCAGAGCACTGCGACCGCGCCGAGCTCGGCCGCCGTGCGGCAGGCGACTCGGGCGCCAGCCGAGCGCCCCCCGAGGACGATCGGCAGCCCATCGAACTCACCGCCGCGGAGCCGCTCGACGACCGTCGTCCAAGCCGTGTCCAGCTGCCGCGCAGGTGCCGGCGACTTGCGACCGGCCACCACGTAAGGCTGCTCCACGAGCGCCACGGAGATGCCCGCGTCGTTAGCGGCCTCGGCGGCGGCAGTGAGGTCCGCCGTGCCGACTCCGCCCGCGGCGCCGTGGCCCAGGATCAGGCCGGCCGTCGGACCTTCGACCGGCCGCAAGTGAACGCGCGCCGGTCCATGGGGTGTGTCGACCTCGAGGATTCAGCGAGCTTAGTCAGCGGCCACCGAAACCGCCCGCCGCACTCGGACTAGGGCGAGTGTCGATGCGCGCTTGCGTTACCCGCCGCTCACGAGGCTCGCCGTCGCTATCGCCACTCAGCGAGACGCGCAGACCACGTAGGCATTGACGGTTCGATCTTCACCGGCGGGAAGGTCATTCCTCAGCCACACTGGCCAGCCAGTCGGGACCTTCCCGTTCCCGCGTGTCGTGCGGCCCGGCGACCGTCCCCTCACATGGCGGCGAGCCTAGCCGATCGGATCCAGGTCACCGCGATTGCCGGCGCCTAAGGGCGTGGTGGGCGCACGGCGGAGACGCTCAACACAAGCGGCTGATGGGATTCGAACCCCACGACCTTCTGCATGGCAATTCTCTAACGGGGGTTGCGGACCTCCGCCGCTACTCCGGTTCTAGGCGTCAATTGACGCTGGCAAAGGGGTATTCCGTTCCCGGAGTGGGCGCGAACCAGTACTTCTGGACCGACGACGTTACTTCGATTCCGGCGCCGCCGACGACTATGCGATCGCCGTGAGTGTCGACGGCGGCTCGTTTCCTGCCTTCCGCATCACGGACACCAACCAGACCGTCTGCGTAACCGACCCGAGCGCCTGAGGCGTCGTCGAAGCCGCCGGGCTGGGGGAGTAGCGGCCTCATCGACTTGACCACCCGAGCCTCGCGTGAGAGGGTCGAACCGCATCGGCGGATCGCCCGATGCCGATAACTGGACGACAAGGGGGAAACGACATGGGTTTTTACATCGGCGGAGGGATCCTCTATTTCGTCCTCCTGCTCACGCTCGGGATCCTCTGCCTCCGCAAGGGGCACTGGGTGATGTTCATCATCGGCTTCTTCCTCCCGCTGTTTTGGCTGATTGGTGCTGTCCTCGGGCCGACGGGAGCCGCTAGCAGGCCAGCAGTCTGAGATCGCTGGGTCCTTCGAAGCCGCCGGGCTGCAGCAGTAGGCGAGGTTGCAGGAGAACGATCGCGAATCTCACAAGCTGCCATGGGTGGGTTAGGGTCGGTATCTGAGGCAGGAACAATCCACGGAGGTTCCCGATGGCCTACATGCTGCTGCACCATGAGACCGACGATTACGACGCGTGGAAGGCGAGATTCGACGCAGATCCGGCGGGACGCGCCGAAGTCGCTACGGCGTACCAGATCTTTCGCGGTGTCGACGATCCCACCAAGGTGTTCATAGGCGTCGAATTCGCCTCGGTAGAGGACGCCAAGTCTTTTCGTGAACGGCTGCTCGCCTCGGGAGCGTTGGACACGATGGCGGTGGTCACGCCCCCGACCGTGGTTGAGGTAGCCGACCGCGGCGAGTACTAAGACGGACTTCAGGCCGAGGGGATCGCTTCCACGCCCCTCGAGCCGCCGGGCTGCAGGAGTAAGCGATGTCGCAGGAGGGGTCGAGCGCCTGTTGAGGCTTGAGCCTCGACCCGGCCTTTGCGCCGATGTAGGCTCGCCTCGAGGGTGCGCGAATAGGGACACACATCGCGAATGGAAGCTACCCACGACATTAAGAGGCCGTCCAGGATGAGTCTTGCTCTGGGGCTGGCCATCCTCGGCCTGCCGCTCGCGGCCCTCATGGCCTTGCCGGTGCGCCAGGCCCGGGCCGCCTTCCCGGGTCGAAACGGGAAGATTGTCTATGAACGCCAGCTCGGCTTCGGTCCCATCCATATCTTTGCGACGAACCCTGAGGGCAGCCACCGGCGCCGCCTCACGCACAACCGTCGGCGCGATTTCGCCCCTGCCTTTTCCGCCAACGGCAAACGGATCGCGTTCGAGCGGTTCGGTGACATCGCGGTCATGAGGGCAAACGGCTCGAACCCCCACCGCGTGACCCGCAGCGGTTTCCTCGACAGCTCGCCCGCGTTTACCCCGGACGGGCGGATCGTCTTCAGTCGAGTCACGAACGGGGAGGACATCTACGTCATGCACGCGGATGGCAGCCATCGCCACCGCCTCACCCACAGCGGCGATTGCGCCTCGCCCGCGGTTTCGCCGAACGGCAGACGAATCGCTTTTGGCCGTTTCAGGGGGATCTGGGTGATGCGCGCCGACGGGTCTCATCAGCGCCGCGTGGACCGCCTCGGCGGTCGTCCGAACTACTCGCCACACGGCAAGCGGATCACCTTCGACCGGCATTTCCGCGGGATCTGGGTGATGCGCGCAGACGGCTCGCATACGCACCGGCTGACCGAGCGCGACGGCGACTCAGACCCCGCGTTCTCACCGAACGGTAAGCGGATCGTCTTTTACCGCGGTAACCCGCAGCAGATCTGGGTCATGCGCGCCGACGGGTCTCATCAGCACCCCGTGACTCACGGTCGCGCTGACTCGGGCGAGCCTGATTGGGGCGTGCGGCACTAGCTCGACGTTGCCCAGAACCCCGACGGCCGAGTGGCCGGTTGCGGCTTGCGGCGCGCCATCAGGACGCCTCGGCCGCCGCCAGCCGGCGCTCTCGGATGGGGTCGCGTCGGTCCCGAAAGGTCAGCCGGTCGTCAACCCCCGCGCTGATTGAGGCCCGACAGGCGAGGCTCGCCGTGGGTCGGCTCCTGGGGCGGTCATTTCAGCCCCTCAGCACCGAAAAACGAACATTTGGGCAATGCAGATGATCCGACGGGCAGCCTTCTCCGGTTCCCCGGAGGCGGGTTGGGGGCCCTACCCCACCCCGGATAGCCGTCCAGCGACGGCGGCCGAAATGCGAGGGAAGCGGGTGCCGCGTCGATGGCAGGGGTGTAATGCCCAGCCCGACGACACCATGGGAGATTGCGGACCAGGACTTCGCGGTGCGGTGCCCTAAGACCGGAGAGGAGATCCCGCGCCCCTTTCCGATGGGACGGGGGATCTCGATCCATGCAGCACGTTTCCCCTGTCCTGCCTGCGGAAAAGAGCACGTCCTGGACTACCCGCCGGCACAGGTCAAGTAGCCCAGCACTCGAATCCACGGGAGTAGGGGTAGTCACCGGTCCAGCGCCCCTACTGGCG
>VAYL01000266.1:446-2130 GCA_005884305.1 Actinomycetota bacterium | reverse complement strand
CGTGCGGGGTTCGGGCAAGGGGTCACCACGGTCCATGGTGACGGGCAAATTGGGCCGTGTGGCGCATCAATGTCGCGAGACGTGCGCGTGATCGCAACGAAAGTGAGTCGTGTGCGGTTCCGCGGAACCGCATTCACGGTCCTTTCATGGCTTGCGGGGTACATAAGCGGGTCATCGATTTCCAGGTGCCACGAAAGGAGCGGGCGATGGCGAGTCGGATCGGGAAAAGTGGGTTCACTTCGGTTGTGACGGCCGCGGCGGTTGTCGTGATTGCGAGTGGGTGCGGGTCGTCCGGCGGCTCGAGCTTGACCACGACGAACGTGGCCGCGGCGCAGCCGGCGTCCCAGCTTGCGCCGATTCATGGCAAGTACTCGCCGGCGATCGATCCGTCGAACTTCGTGTCGACGATCGACAACAAGTACTGGCCGCTCGAGCCGGGCACGACCTACCACTACAAAGGCGTGCGAGGCACGACTCCGCAGACCGACAACGAGACCGTCACCAACCAGACGCGGAACATCATCGGGGTCGCCAGCACTGCGGTTCGCGACGTGGTGTCCGAGCACGGAAAGCCGGTGGAGCGGACGGTGGACTACTACGCGCAGGACAAGCAGGGGAACGTCTGGTACATGGGCGAGGACTCGTTCGAGGGGCCAGCGACTCGTGGCTCGCGGGAGTAAAGGGCGGCAAGCCCGGGATCATCATGCCCGGCGATCCGAAGCCGGGCCAGGCATACCGGCAGGAGTACTACCCGCCCGGCCAGGCGCTCGACGAGGCGCGGGTGTTGAGCCTGAACGGGACGACCACCGTCCCGTACGGCGGCAAGCACACCGGCCTGCTGGTCACGAGCGAGCGCAGCCCGCTCGAGCCGCAGACCGAGCAGAAGTACTACGCCCCGGGCCTAGGGGAGGTGATGGAGAAGGTGGTGAAGGGCCATCACGAGGAGTTCAAGCTCGTGGGCGTTACGCACTCGCAGGGCTGACCGCCCGGCGCTCCGGCTGGCCGGCCTCGGCGGCGAGCCCCTCGCGCCAGCTCGAATATCGGGGCGTCCAGCCCAGCTCGCGCTTGGCCTTCGCGTTCGAGGAGCCGCGGATGCGGGTCATCCACGAGACCGGAACCTCGCCCGCCAGGATTCGCCCGACCCAGACCGGCACGTGGCGCGGCGGCTTTGCCCCGATCGCCTCGGCCAGGTACGGCAGCCACTCCTTCGCCGGTGCTGGCTCGTTGTCGACGACGTTGTAAACGCCCGGGACGCCGCGGTCGAGCGCGGCCACCGCGGCGGACGCGGCGTCCCCCGTGTAGGTGAACGGCCAGATGCCGGCGCCGTCGCCGACGACCGGGAACTGACGCTTGCGGAGCAGGTCGAGGAGCTCGTCAGAGAGCATCCCGGTGCCCGGCGCGTAGAGGTTGCCGTACCGCAGCACGATGCCCTCGAGGCCCTGCGCCGATGGCACCGTCGTCTCGATGTGGCGGATGGCGGCCAGCGATTCGCGCTGCCATTTCGGCGGATCCGGGTCGAGGGGATCCTCCTCGGTTTTGACGGCGCTGCCCTCGCGGATGTTCGGCCAGCCCGTGTAGCTCTGAACGATCAGCCGGCGCGCGCCGGCCTCCCTGGCCGCCCGGATGAGGTAGTCCGTGCCGCGGGTCCGCAGCTGGTTCGTGGTTGCAAACCAGCGATCGAAAT
>VAYL01000266.1:0-342 GCA_005884305.1 Actinomycetota bacterium | reverse complement strand
GGCTCCGCACCCATCGCGCGGATGCCCTCGGCGCCGTTGGACGAGCGCGTCGTTGCGACCACGTCGTGGCCGGCGGACAGGAGCTGAGGGATCAGCTTTTGCCCGATCGCGCCCGTTCCGCCAGCAACGAAGACTCTCATCGTGCCTCCTCCATCGCCAGTGTCACCGAAAACCTCGCATAATCGGGACATGCCGGAGGAGAGGGACCCCGCACAGGGCGCTTTGGAGCCGTGAAGACCGAACTCGACCTCAGTCTCGAGATCGATGTCAACGCACCGCGGGCTGACGTGTGGGAGTTCATATCCGATCCCGAGCGGCTGCCCGAGTGGTTCTCGGAGTTCG
>VAYL01000094.1 GCA_005884305.1 Actinomycetota bacterium | reverse complement strand
GCCTCGTGCACGTCCGCGTTACGGACCCGGTCGAAAACGACATAGCTGCCGTCAGGCGAGAACCGAGCGTGGTAGTCCTCGAACTTGCCGTCGATGCCGGGCTGAGAGAGCCGCCGGATGTCGGAGCCGTCCCTACGTGCAGTGTGAAGCACCGCCGAACGGGCAGAGTGATTGACCTGGTCGAACGGGCCGATGACGGGGGTAAACGCGATCCGCTGGCCGCTGTTGAGCCAGGTCGGCGCGTCCAAGAACACGCATGGGTCGGTGCATCCGAGGTCGGGGACCCGCTGGTGATCGCCTCGGGCTCCCTTGAGGACGATCTTCGAGCTGTCGCCGTCGTTGAGGTCGCGCTCGAATGCGATTTGCCTGCCGTCCGGGGAGATCGCGGCGTTGACGTCCTGAGTGTGGCTGCCCGGAAAGGTCAGCCTTCGCAGATCACTGCCGTTCGCCCGCGCGTAAACGAGTCGGGCGCTATTCGCGCCGCCGCGCTCGAACCGCGTCCAGATGATTCTCGATCCTGGCTTTGCGCTCGCCGGAGCCGCCGCCACGGCCAGCACGCCCAGCAAGCCAACGCTCACGGCAAGCATGCGCTCAGCCCGCCGTTTGGTCAGTGCGTTCCGGAAGCTGTGGGTCGAACCAGACTGACGCACTTCGCCACGTCCCTGTTATCCGGGCGGAGGCCAGACGCGTCGGCGAGTCCATTCGGGCTGGTCGGCAGTGGGCGATCCGCTGATGTGGGGCGACCCTCTCACGGAAAGGTCGGGGGGTCAAGTCGATGGAGGCTCTACTTCTGCTTTCGCGGCGTGAAGGCGGCAGCGGTCGGCTGAATTAGCCGCTGGTGCCGAGTGGAATCGCAGCAAACAAATGATGCGCTGGCAACCCCGCCCAGTGCTCGTTGTCGCGCAAGCGAGCAGCGCGCCCGCTCTCGTCGCCGCCCGTTAAGTTGGCTGCATGCCGGAGGCCGAGCTGGTGCTGCATGCTGCCTACCGCGCCTTCAATAGGCGCGAACGTCGAGCCGGAAGGCATCACCGAAGAGGCGGACGGGGAGCGTTGCGGTCGAGGTCCATCAGGCGGTCCACGATGCGAACACCGGCGAGCTCATCTCCGATTCGCGCGTTCGCCATCGCTATTGGCTCGAAGACGGCCTAGTGGCCCGAATGGACGTTCTGGAACTGCCGACCGGCAGTAGGGCATCCGGACTGCCACGCTCCTCGCGGTCGGGCAAAGCGGCACTGAGCAGAGCGGACGCGCGCCAAGGCTACATTTAATGAAGTCGTGCACCATTTGAACGTGTCCAAAAGCATCAGCAGGCGCCCGCTGCCGGCGCTCCCGGCGCCGAACCCGGTCCCGGAACACCAGCCGATCCATCCGGGCTCGGGGCGTCCCGGCTTTCGTAAGCGGTTCGCCAGCGCCCTCGCGGCACTCGCCGTCCTCCTGACGAAGGCGAAGGCGCTCATCTTCCTGCTCCCGAAGCTGAAGCTCCTCACCACCTTCGGCTCGATGCTGGTCTCGATCGCCGCCTATGGCCTCCTCTTCGGGCTCCCGTTCGCAGCCGGTTTAGTCCTCCTCTTGCTCCTCCACGAGATCGGCCACGTGATCCAGCTCCGGCGCGAGGGCATCAAGGCGTCGGCGCCGATGTTCATCCCCTTCCTCGGCGCCGTGATCTCGGCGAAGTCGATGGGCAAGGACGCGGCCGCCGAGGCCCGGGTCGGACTCGCGGGGCCGGTGCTGGGAACCGTCGCCTCGCTCGTCCCGCTGGCCATCTGGCTTTTGACCGGAAGCGATTTCTGGCGGGCGCTCGCCTACATCGGCTTCGTGCTCAACCTCTTCAACCTGCTGCCGGTGGTGCCGCTCGACGGCGGCCGGGCGATGGCGGCGCTGAGCCCGGCGGTCTGGCTCGTCGGGCTCGCGGGATTGGTCGTGCTCGCGATCCTCTACCCGAGCCCGATCGTCTTCCTGATCCTCCTCTTCGGCGGCATGGAGAGCTGGAGGCGGTGGAAGCTCCGCGCGACCCCCGAAGGCCGCAGCTACTACGCGATCCCCGCCCGGACGAGGCTGCTCGTCGGGACGACCTATCTCGGCCTCGCCGCCGCCCTCTCGATCGGGGTGGCGGAGACGTTCCTCTCGCGCGGCCTTTGAGCTCCCGGGTCGTTTCTTTGCCCTAGCGACGAGCCGCTGGGCCCCGGTCAAACGGTCCCCCGCGTCGCCGACCGCAGAGCGACGCCCCCGTCACCGGCTCAAGGTACTGAAAGATTCGTCTCGGGCGGCGCAAAGATCACCAGGAGCTCGAGGTCCTCGACGATGTCGACGAAACGGTGCTCGGCAAGCTTGGTCACGAAGGCGATCGACCCGGGCTCGACCGCCTGTCGCTTCCCCTCGACCTCGAGCTCGGCATGGCCCGCGAGCACGTAGTAGATCTCGTCCTCGGCGTGCGGCGTCTGACGATCGATTTCCCCCGCGGAGAGGCGGTAGACGCCTGCGCTGAACATCCCGGCGCGCAGGAACTCGCGCCACTGATCGCCTGCGGCGCGCGCCGCCTCGACCACCTGGTCGAGCTCAACGGCCATGTGGTGCGGCTCGGGCATGGGCGGATGGTATGTCGGCTAGTCGGGAACGGTGCCGACGACGCGAGCCGGACCGGCGTGTCGGGTCTGAGCGGCGGTACCGGCGTCGACGACGGCGAGCGACACCTCGCTGCCGGTCGCGATCAGGATGACCTCGAGCGGCGTCTGGTCGAGGATTTCCCAGGCCTCGCGCAGTTCGGCGAACCATTCGCGAAGTCTCGCGTGGCCCCGGTAGACACTGGGCATCCCCGCAATGAGCCACTCCCGTGGAGCGTCGTAGTGATAGTCGGGCGAGAAGCGCACGAGGCAGAGATCGAGGTCCCCGCGCACCCAGGCTCCCCAACCCGACATGCTGTCGCTTCCGCGTGGAACCGGCAGCGCGAGCTGAAGTCAGGGGTTGCCACTCACTGGAATCGCGCCAAACAGATCGCGACTGTTTACTTCGCGCAAGGCTAGGCGTTGCCGCTGCTCCGTTCACATCAGCAGTGTCCGGCGTGGGATACTCGGCGGGCGATGCCGGAGGATCTCGATTTCATCCGCCGGCCCTTCATCGCCGAGCCGGCCCACCCTCAGAAAGCGCCTCTTTGATGCGAGCCGCCGGTATCAGCGAGTTCGGCGGTGCTGTCGGACTGATCGACCTCCCAGATCCGCGCCGCCTCGCGAACGACGAGGCCCTGATCGAAATCCGGGCCGCGGGCGTCGGCAACTGGGAGGAGTTCGTCCGCACGGGCGGGTGGGATGTCGGCCGCACCCCGCCAATGGCGCTCGGCGTCGAGGCCGCCGGGACCATCACGGCGATCGGAGATTCCGTCGAGGACTGGGAGCCGGGTGATGAGGTGCTCAGCCACCCTCTCCCGCTGCGCGACCAGGGAACCTGGGCGCCCTCGCTGATCGCCTCGGCGACGGTGCTCGCCCGGAAGCCCGCTTCCCTTTCGTGGGAGGCCGCTGCAGCGTTCCCGGTTCCGGCCCTGACCGCCACCCAGGTGATCGACGGAGCCCTGGCAGTGCGCCCTGACGACCTGGTTCTGGTCAATGGGGGGAGCGGGGTGACCGGCACGCTGCTCGTTGGGCTGGCCGCCGTGCGCGGCGCCGAGGTGATCGCGACCGCAGGACCGGCCAGCCCCGAGCGCCTGCGCCGGCTGGGAGCGGCCCACGTGCTCGACTATCACGACCCCGACTGGCCGGGGCAGGCGCGCGCCATTGGCGGCGGGTTGGGCGTGACCGCGGTCGCGAACGCGGTGCCCGACGGCTCAGCCGTCGCGATCGGCACCGTGCGCGACGGCGGTCGCCTTTCGACGATCACCCTGGATCCACCGGACGAGCAGCGGGGCATCGAGATCTCGTCGGTGATCGTGCAGCCCGACGGCCGCGCGCTCGGCGAGCTCGCCGAGCTGGTCGCGACCGGGAAGCTCGAGGTCTCGCCCGCGGCG
>VAYL01000093.1 GCA_005884305.1 Actinomycetota bacterium | reverse complement strand
TTCACCCGTACGAGTGCGACGATCGCCCCCTCAACCTCCCGCTTCCCGACCGGCCATCGACCCGACAGCGGGCGCTCGCGGCGACGTACTGGCTGCGAGCGAAGCCGGGCTGGGGGACACTTCCCGACCGCCTGGCCCGTATGGCACGCGCCTTCGACCTCGCCACCTACGCTTCCGCTCTTGACCGCCTCTCCCACCACAGCGAATCGCGTCCGCGAGCACTTTCAGCGAGCGGCGTCATCGTTTGACCGCCTATACGAGTCGCGGGCGCTCGCACGGATCGTTCGCCCGGGGCTTTACGAGCGCTATGAGATCGCGCTCGAGGTCGCCCGGCGCTACGAGCGCCCGCGCATCCTCGACATCGGCTGCGGATCGGCGCGCATCGCCGAGCCGCTGCTCGACGGCGGCGCCGGCGAGTACGTGGGCGTCGATTTCGCGGCGCCGATGCTCGAGCTCGCCCGTGGACGGCTGGCCCGGTTCGGCGAACGCGCGACGCTGATCGAGGCTGACTTCCTCGATGCCGATCTGACCGGGCGCTTCGACCTGGTGCTCGCGCTAGGGGTCTTCGATTACATCGCCGAGCCCGAGCCCATGGTGAGGCGACTCGCGGCGCTCACCACCGGAAGCGCCGTCGCGACCTTCCCGCGCTGGAGCTGGATCAAAGGACCGCTTCGCCATCTGCGCTACGAGGTGGTACTCGACTGCCCGATCTACGACTACACGATCCGCGAGCTGCGGTTCCTGTTCGGCGCCGTCGGGTTCGAGCGGCTGCGGATCGTCAAGCGGGGTTCGGGGTTCCTGGTTGAGGCTCGGGAGGGATCGCTGTCCAGGCCGGATTAGCCGAACTCGGGCAGCCCCTCGTCCGGTGTCGACGTCTGCGCGTGGAGTTTGCGCGGAATGCGCCCGGCCCGCCTGGCGGCGTAACCCGCCTCCACCGCCTGCCGCATCGCTCGGGCCATCCTTTCCGGATCCTTCGCCCGCGCGACCGAGCTCGAAAGCAGCACGCCCCCGCAGCCGAGCTCCATCGCCATCGCGGCATCCGAGGCCGTGCCAATCCCAGCGTCGAGGATCACCGGAACCGACGCGCGCTCGGCGATGATCTGGATGTTGTAGGGGTTGGCGATCCCCATGCCGGAGCCGATCGGCGAGCCCAGCGGCATCACCGCCACACAGCCGACGTCCTCGAGCCGGCGCGCCAGGATCGGGTCGTCGTTCGTGTACGGGAGGACGACGAAGCCCTCCTCCACGAGCGCCTCGGCGGCGGCGATGAGCTCGACCGCGTCGGGGAACAGAGTGCGATCGTCGCCGATCACCTCCAGCTTGATCCAGTCCGTCTCGAACGCCTCGCGCGCCAGGCGGGCGGTCCGCACCGCGTCCCGCGCCGTGTAGCAGCCGGCGGTGTTGGGCAGGGCGAACTTGCCAAGTCGGTCGATCAGCTCGAGAGCGGATCCCTTCGCGGTTGGATCCACGCGCCGAAGCGCCACGGTCACGATCTCGGCGCCGGAGGCGACGAGCGCGCGCTCCATGGCGTCGAGCGAGCGAAAGCCGCCGGTGCCGACGATCAGTCGCGAGCCCCAAGTCCGACCGCCGAGCTCGAACCCGTCGCCGGCCGTCGGCTCGACGGTCTCCCTGCTCCCTGCTACCTGCTGGCTAGCCACCCTGCACCGCCCTCACGACCTCGACCGCCTGCCGCTCGGACAGCCGTGTGCTGTCCCAGTCCGCGTTGCGCACGACCTCGCCGTCGACGGCGACCGCGACGCCTCGGCGCTCCCCGTTCAGCCCCACGGCCTTCACCGCATCCGTGACGCTCGCCCCGTCGGGAAGCTCGGCCGACCGGCCGTTCACCTGCACGATCACGTGGTCACCTCCTTGCTCGCCGGCGCGGCGGCGAGCCCGGGCGCGCTGTCGTCGCCGAACCGTCCGGGGTGGACCGGTTGACCCTCCGGCGGCGTGGGCTCGCCGGCGAGCATCGCCGCGATGACCTCCGCGGTTCCGGGCGTCAGCAGGATGCCGTTCCGGTAATGCCCGGTAGCCAGGAGCAGGCCGTCGAGGGTGCCGGGCCCGACGATCGGAGCGTTGTCGGGCGTGCCGGGACGGAGCCCGGCAAGCGTTTCCACCAGCTCGAGCTCCGCCACGTCGGGGAGTGTCCGATACGCCTCCCGCAGCAGCTCATGAACGCCGCCGGCCGTGACCTGGAGGTCGAAGCCTCGCTCCTCGACCGTCGCTCCCACGATCAGCCGGCCATCCGGCCGCGGGACCAGGTAGACGCGCTCGGTCGTGATGATGCGCTCGGAGACGGTCTGCTCCGCGTTTCCGCGCAGGACCAGGAGCTGGCCCTTGACCGGCCTCACCGGCGGGCGCGCAAGGGGCGGCAGCCACGCCGAGGCGCCCGACCATGCGCCGGTCGCCAGCACGACTCGCTCAGCGCGATGCTCCCGGCCATCGGCGGTGACGACTCCAGCGATGCGCTCACCTTCGTACAGCGCGTCGACGACCTCCGCCTCCACCATGACGTGGCCACCGGAGTCCTCGACTGCGGCCACCAGCGCCGGGACGAGCAGGCGCGGATCCACCGTAGCCTCGCCGGGCAGGTGCACGCCCGCGGCCACGCTTGGCGAAAGGCCCGGCTCGAGGTCGCGGCATCCGCTCGGCCGCAGCCAATCGACGCCCAAGTCGAATGATGCCATCAGCTCGTACCGGCGATGAAGCTCCTCGGCCTCGTCGCGGTCCAGGGCAACATGTAGGGCCCCGCGCAGCTCATATCCCGACGGGAGCCCGCTGTCGCTCTCAAGCTCGGAGGCGAAACCGGGCCAGTCGCGAGCGGACGCGAGGGCGATCCGAACGAGCGACTCCTCGCCCCAATTCGCCTCCCCCACCGGCGCAAGCATCCCCGCGGCGACATGGGTCGCGCCCGCACCGGGCACGTCGCGCTCGAGCACTCGTACTCGCAGACCGCGTCGCGCCGCGCGCCAGGCGCAGGCGAGCCCGATCGTCCCGCCGCCGACTACCACCGCGTCGAGCGCCTCGCCGTCACCGTCGCGCGACCGCGCACGGCGCAGCGGTACGACGACGTCGCGCTTGGATCCAGTTGGAGTGA
>VAYL01000092.1:5258-5810 GCA_005884305.1 Actinomycetota bacterium | reverse complement strand
CGAAGAAGTCGAGGGCGACCTTCGCGTTCATCTGCGCGAGCTTCGGCACGCCGCGGACGCCGAACCGACTCGGGTTGAAGCGCTCGGCCCACGGATTGTCTCGTCCCCCGATCAGGTCGCTGATGATCCGCGCCGCGAACCCTGCGGTGCTGAGGCCCCACTTGTGAAAGCCCGAGGCGACGAAGAGGCGCTCCGAGCGCGGGTGATAGCGGCCGACCACGGGCAGGTGGTCCCAGCTGACCGGATCCTGGGCCGACCAACGATGCGTGACCTCGGCAACGTCCCAGTGATCGCGGGCGAACTGCTCCAGACGCTCGAAACGCTCCGGCGTCGCATCGCGCGCACCGGTCGCATGGCCCTCACCGCCGACGATGAGCTGCTCGTCGTGGGAGCGGACTGAGCGGGTCGTCCCGCCGGCGGAAATCGACATGCCTCGCGGCGCCTCACCGTTGATCCGCGCCGCGATGCAGTAGGAGCGGACCGGTTCAAGCCGGGCGAAGAAGAGGCTTCGGTCAAGCAGCGGATAGTGCGTAGCCACCACGACCTGGTCCG
>VAYL01000092.1:4597-5169 GCA_005884305.1 Actinomycetota bacterium | reverse complement strand
GCACGTAGCGCACGGGGTGGAACTGGATCTGGCGGTCGAGCCTGACCGCCTCGTGCGTCGGGTACGGCAGGTCGGTCTCTTCGACCAGGTGGACGTTTAGCCCGGCCTCGCGAGCGGCATCGTGCTCGCTTTCGATCGTCGAGCGCTCGCCATCGGTGGCCGCGTAGGTGTAGGCGGCACGGCGCTCGAGATCGCACTCGATCTCCTCGTCGGCGGCGAGCTCCGCGACGAGCTCCACGCCGGCGAGACTGGCCTCGGCGTAGACCGCTGCGCCGTCCCTGCCGTGACGCCGGCGAATCTCCCGATAGACCGTCTGCTGAAGAGCGCTGACCTTGGCGGTCGTGCAGCCGGTGACCCCGGAGCCGACCCGCCGCGCCTCGAGCACGGCCACCCGGGCGCCATCGCGCTTCAGCAGGAGCGCAGCGGTCAGGCCGGCGATGCCGCCCCCGAGCACGGCGACGTCAAAGCGGTGATCGCCGTCGAGCCGCGGGTAGGCGTTCCCGTCCGCTGTCGAGAGCCAAAGCGAGCCGTCGGCGGAGGTGGTCACCGCCAACCGCATACCCGGCAAGCCA
>VAYL01000092.1:3840-4450 GCA_005884305.1 Actinomycetota bacterium | reverse complement strand
CACTTCAACCAGCCGACCTACGTCACCGCGCCGCACGCCCGAGCTGCGCTGGCTGGTCTCCCAGGCGCTGGCCGACGCAGCGGACGATGGGTCCGACGCGGATCCTGCGGGCCAGAATGACCTGAAGGACCGGCTCGAGCGGAAGATCAGGGGTGATCTCGACGTCCAAGGGGGACAGGCCGCGTTTACCCGCAAGGTCTGCACCCTGGCGGCTCAGCTAGAGATCGTGCGGGCCGAGCTCCCGGCGATCGCGGCCGCCAGTCGCGACGACGCGGCCGATGGCAGCGCGATCAAGTCACTCGACTTCGGTAAGGCGGAGGAGGGGACCGGGGACCTCCCGCCGCAGACGCTTCGCGACGCCATCGAAAACGTCCGCGATGGGGAATGGCTGCCAAAGCGGCTCGGTCGCGACGACCCCGCCGAGACCACGAGCGACCTGACGGCTCGGATCGCCGCCCACGCCGGATTCGTGTCGGTTGCGGCGCTCCAAACGGCCAAGCTCCCGGCTGCGCGAATGCTGGACCTGCTCCGTCCCTCGTTGCTCGCTGCCATCCGTGCGAGGACTGCGACGGAAGTGGAGGCCCGTGGCATTCGCCGAGTTCGCGATGGC
>VAYL01000092.1:0-3781 GCA_005884305.1 Actinomycetota bacterium | reverse complement strand
GAACGGATTTGACGAGCCCCGGGATTGGGCGGTGGACGTGGCGCTCTTCGCCATCCTTGGAATCCCCTTGACCGGGCCCGCCGCGGTCAGGTGGGCGCAGAACGTGGGGGCTGATCTCACGAAGCATGTTGCGGTGGCGGCCATCCTCGTGACGGCGGTCTCGATCCTCATCGGCGTGTGGATGGGGCTCGACCTGATCGATGCGATCAAAGATGGACCGGCGTGGAAAACGGTCTCGGCCCTGGTCGCCCTTGTCACGCCGGTGCTGATCTGCGTGCCCTACCTGTTCGCGCATAACGTCTCGAGCGGGCCGCGATCCCACTGAGGCGGTCTGCCAGCAAGCCGAGTCGCAGAACGGAGGGCGGCCAGAACTTCGAGGCCGTACCGAACGACCAGGTCGACTGGGATATCGACTGGCAGCCGCTCCCCTGAGCTGCCTACTTTCGCACGATGGTCAGCGTCACGGAGTCGCTTTCCCCGGTGTGTCCGGTCTGGTCTGACTGACTCGCGACGGCCACGTATTGGCACCCGGCGATCAGCCCTTGGGGTGAACCCGCGTCCCAGGTCCCGTCCGACTGGACCGTGGCCTGCAGCGGGGACGGACTACCGCAGGGCGGCGGCGGTGGCGCGGTCGTAGTCGTGGTCGATGTCGTGGTCGTCGGTCCCGTGGTCGGTGGCGTCGCCGTGGTCGGGGTTGTCGTGCTGGAGGTCGTGAAGGCCGCTAGAGAGGCCTCAGATGGCCTGCTGGCGACTGGTCCGGATGGCGTGATAGCGACCGTGACCGTCGGCAGATCGCCGGGGGCCAGCCCGGCCGTGCCGGTGAAGGGGGGGACGTTCGTCGCCGGGTATGAGCCCGACCCCGGCTTCGAGATGTTCACGTTCGGTGCGGTCTGATCGGCGGTTGGGTTTCCGCCGTTGCCCGGGGCGGGTCCGCCGCCCGCTGGCGTTGGCGCTCCGGGGTTCCCGGGGCCATGGGGATTGTGCGTCGCGTGGCCGCCGGAGCCGCGGATGACCGCTCCCGCGACGCCGCCCCCGACAAGCAGGAGGGCGGCGACGACGAGGGTAATGACGCGGCGGTACCGCGGGCCCTGATCGGCCTCGTCGTCCTGAGTGAGGCGACCGTCGCGCAGGAGCCGGCGGAGCATTCGGCAGAGCGCCTGCAGGTTGTGATCGGTGACGGCCAGGCCGTCTCGGTCGCCGAGTCGTTGCCTGATCTCGCGCGCCTGGCCGAGTCGGCGCTCGGCCACCGCCGCGTGCCCGGCCACGAGGTGCAGGCTCCCCAGCTCGTGCTCCGCCCAGCCGACGGCGTCGAGGTCGCCGACCTTCTCCGCCGCGCCGAGCGCGGTGCGCAGCGAGCGCACCAGCTCTAGCCAGCGCCGGACCAGGCCCAGCAACCCGGACAGGGCCCGGGCCACGGCCAGGACCTCACGGAAGCGCCCCTCACGATCCAGCCGCCCGAGCAGGCCGAGCAGCACATCGACCTCGTCCTTGACGTCATACGCCGAGAGGTTTCCGTCGGCGACCTCGGTGAAGAGGGTGTTGGCTCTCTCAACCTGGGCGGTTACGTCGGACGCCCTCTCGACGACGGCCTCGGTGTCGGTCCCGACTCCATGCTCCGCCGCATCCGGGGCCTTGCCGTCGTCCTCCGCGAGGGCGTCGACCAGTTCCGGAAGATCATCAGCGCCCGCGGCGTCTCCGGAGCTGATGACCGTCCCGGCCGGCCTGCCGAGCTGAAGCACGCTGTCGCCAACGGTGACCCGCCCCCTCGCGCTGCCTGGAAGGCCAGGCTCGCTGGCCGCTGAACTCATGCTGCATGCCCCCAAAACGACGACTAAGACCCCCGACGGTGCCCTTCGGGCCGCCTTCGATGGGTCGTGGCGATCATCTCACCGGCCCAGGGCGCTGTCAACGAGGCGAGGCAGCCGATGACGGGGAGATTGAGCGGGTTGCGACGCGCAATGATGTCGCCCGTGCGCGGGAAGCACCGACTGGCAGTGGCAGCCGTTGTGGTTTTGGTCGGGCTGGCCTCCGGCGCAATGGCCGCGACGCCGGGCGGGGCGGGGGAGAGGACGGCGGAGG
Organism: Actinomycetota bacterium; assembly: GCA_005884305.1. Lineage (GTDB taxonomy): Bacteria > Actinomycetota > Thermoleophilia > Solirubrobacterales > 70-9 > AC-56. The sequence goes on along the minus strand of VAYL01000092.1, from coordinate 1,702 downwards.
GAAAGCACGGCGTCCGCCTCCACGCCCTGGCGCACTTCAACCAGCCGACCTACGTCACCGCGCCGCCGGGCTCGAAGAAACTGGTCTATGCCACCGAGCGTGCCGGCCGGGTCCGCGTTCTGAACGGTGACAAGAAGGGCCCCACCTTCCTCGACATGCGCGGCATCGTCAACTGCTGCGTGAATGACTCGGGCTTCTTCTCGATCGCTTTCCCGCCCGACTACGGGCGCACGCGCAAGTTCTACGTCTACTTCACGAACAACCAGCGAAACATCGAGATCGACCAGTTCAAGCGCTCGGCCAAGCACCCGGCCCGCGCGAACAAGGGCTCGCGGCGAAAGATCATCGAGATCAGGCAGACCGGCGACGTCAACCACAACGGCGGCACCGTCGCGATTGCGCCGAACGGCCTGCTGTATGCCGCGACGGGCGACGGCGGCAACTTCATCCACCCGGCCCGCCGAGCGCCGCAGTCAAAGGGCTCGCTCCTCGGCAAGCTGATCCGCATCGACCCGCGCCCCGGAAAGCACCGCCACTACCGGACCCCGCGCTCGAACCCCTATGTAGGCAAGAAGGGCCGCGACGAGATCTACGCCCGCGGCCTTCGCAACCCGTTTCGCTTCTCGATCGACCGCGACCGGATCTTCATCGGCGACGTTGGCGAGGACCGCCGCGAGGAGGTCGACGTGAGGACGCTGAAGAAGGCGCGGGGCGCGAACTTCGGCTGGCCGATCTACGAGGGAACCCTGCGCTTTCGCCCGGGCCACATCGCCCACCACGACAAGCCGACCTTCCAGTACACCCACACGGGCGGCCGGTGCGCGATCACGGGCGGCGTCGTCGTCCGCGACAAGCGCCTGCGCGGTCTGTACGGCCGCTACATCTACGGCGACTACTGTACCGGCGAGATCCGGACGTTCAAGCTGATGAAGGGGCGGGCGCGGAAGGACAGGGCGGTTCGGGGACTGCGGCGGGCGAGCGGGCCGGTGGCCTTCGGTGAGGACGGGCGACAGCGCGTCTACGTGGTCGAGCTGAACAGCGGCCGAGTGTCACGAATCGATCCGCGTTAGCCCATCAGGCTCGATCGCGTAGGCGAGCAGGGTGTCGATCTCGATCACCTCGAGCGCGCGCTCGTGCGTCGCCGCGAGCAGCACCGGCGGCGCGCAGCCGGCCTCGTGTGCCTCGAGCCAGCGCGCCGCGCACACGCACCAGCGATCGCCCGGCTGAAGCCCCGGAAAGCCGAGCCCGGGCTGGGGCGTCGAGAGGTCGTTTCCCGCCCGGCGGCTGAAGGCGAGGAACTCCTCGGTGACGATCGCGCAGACCGTGTGGCTGCCAACGTCCTCCGGCCCCGTCGCGCAGCAGCCGTCGCGGAAGAACCCGGTCAGGGGCTCGGCGGAGCACTCAAGGAGCTCACCGCCGACGACGTTCGTGTCGGGCGCCCTCGCCACGGGCACATTGTGAACAGCGCGCTTGGGTCAGCGCGATTGCGGCAGCTTGGCGGCGCCGCGCCTCGTCAGCGGGCGCGAGGGCGGCGGCACCACCGGTCCGATGTCGCCGTCGGGGGCGGCGTCCAGGTCGACGATGACCGGCGCGTGGTCGCTCGGTCCTTTGCCCTTGCGTGCCTGGCGGTCCACCCATGCCGCCCGGACGCGCCCGGCGACCGGCGCCGTGGCCAGCACGAGGTCGATCCGCATCCCGAGGT
>VAYL01000091.1:656-6916 GCA_005884305.1 Actinomycetota bacterium | reverse complement strand
TAGGGGCAAACGACGCTCGCGAGCTGGCCGAGGCTGCGCCGCCGGTCCACCTTCAGGTACGGGGCGAGATCCTGCTTCCACTTGCGCCGGGGGAGCTCCGCTGCATCCATGTTGAGAATCCGTACGGCCACGACGGCGCTCCGGATCAACCCGAAGCGCGGCAGCGCCTCCCAGGCTCAGCTCTGCGGGAAGGGCACGTGGAGCATCGGCGCGGTGGTTGGCGTCGCGCTGCCGCCGGCCGGCTCGCGCGTCACCATCACCTCGTCGGCGTTGGCCAGCTCATCGGGCAACGCCACCGCGGCCGCTCCGGCGCGGTTCGGGACGAACACGGTGGACGGGGAGATCTCCTCGCCACGACGGACCCACGCCTCATACACGCGCCCGCGCCCCGGCAGCGGCAGGCCGCTGAGCTCGAGCGTGCCCGAGTCGTCCTCGCGCACCAGGTGCGCCTCGAGGCCCCTCGGCGCGGCCGCAGTCGTCTGGGCACTCAGGGTCTCGGTGGACGGGCCGGATCGCCGCAGTGCGTAGCCGCCGACGAGGGCAGCGGCGATCGCAACGACGATGGCCGCGGCGGCGATGGGACGGGTTAAGAACCAACGAGGTCTGGGACGCGAGGTCCGAGGTGCCTCCCCGCCCGCCTCGCGAGCGTTCGCGAGCACCGCGCGCCGAAGCCTGCGGGGCGGCTTGATCTGCTCGACGGAGGTCGCCACCGCGGCCTCGGCCGGCCGAAGCCATCGCAGGTATGCGCGGCACTCGTCGCACCCCTCGAGATGGGATTCGAGCGCGCTCCGCTCCTCTTCGGGGAGGGCGTCGAGCGCGTATGCGGCGACCTCGTCGCGCCAACTGTCATGTTCGGGGTGCGAAGTCAAGACTGCACCTCGGCGAGGGCGGCTCGGATCTTCTCCAGGCCGAGGCGCATGCGGCCCTTCACCGTTCCCACGGGCGCCCCGAGCATGTCCGCGATCTCGGTGTGCGTGAATCCGCCGAAGTAGGCGAGCTCGATCACCCGAGACTGCTCCGGTGGGAGGCCGCCCAATACCCCGCGCAGCGTCCGCGAGGTCTCACGGTCGATCACCGTGGCATCGGTGTCGGCATCGGATGGCCGCGCCGCGAGCACCTCCGCCGGGTCCACCCCCCGCGCGGGCGCCGGCCGGGCCGCCTCGTGCCTGATCGCGTCGATGGCGCGGTTTCTGAGTGCGCCGAGGAGCCAATTGCGGACGCTTCCACGGCCGGGGTCGTAGCTGGATCTGGCGCGCCAGATCGAGAGAAAAGTCTCCTGGACGGCGTCCTCGGCGCGCTGCCGGTCCCCGAGGACCCGGTGGGCCAGCGAGTAGGCGGCCGCCCCATGCCGGTCGTACAGAGCCTCGAACGCCCCGTGATCCCGGCGCGCCACCAGGAGCATCAGCTCCTCGTCGGCGACGCCGGACAGCTTCATGCGCCGATGCATCTTGGTGATCATTACGTGCGTAGATCCGCGTCGGATCAGCGCCGGAGTCCCATGAATTCTCAGCCCATCCGCTCGCGCATGAAGACGATCGCCGTCCGCGCGAACTCATCCTTGCTCCCACAGTATCCGCGTTCGCGTCCTCGTTTAGGCTCACCGCGAGCGAACGAGGAGGTCGAGCATGATCGTCATGTTTTCCGCGCGCCGCTTGAAGCCGGGGGCCTGGGAGCAGTTCCGCAATGCCTGGGATCCGGGCGAGGGGAAGCCGCCGGGCTTCCAGCGCGCCTACCACGCCCGCAACATCAGGGATGAGGACGAGGTGATCTCGTTTGGGCTGTTCGACATAACCGAGGAGGAGTACCGCCAGTGGCGCGAGTCCGCCGACGCTCAGGAGAACCAGCGAGTCGACAGCATCTCCGCGTTCGTGGAGAACGAGCCGGTCTCGGGGGTCTTCGAGGTCGTGGAGACGGTCGAGGACTGACGAGTCGCGTCTGGGGCTAAACGCCCGGGGCGCTAGTCCAGTGAGATAACCGGCAATCCGGAGTCCGGGTCCTCGCCTCTGGCGACGTGCTCCGCCGACTCGGTGAGGAACACCTCGCAGGTCGGGCGGATCACGAGCTCAAAGACGTGCCCGGCGGTCGTCGCGCCGGATTCGTCCGAGAGAACGCAGTGGACGTGGAGCTGGCGCTCGGCCGGCGGGTTCGCCGGGTCGGCGCCGCCGGGCAGCGTGATGCGCCCGTTCGGGTCGGGAACGTAGACGTACTCCCGCGTGTCGGGATCGAACGCGGCGAGCTTCGCGGAGGAGACCGCTCCGATGCCGGTGAACTCCGCCGCGCGCAGGCGCTCGCTCTCGGCGAAGGACTTGACCTTCGCCATGAGCTCGTCGCCGCGATCGAGGACCAGCAGGTAGCGGCGCCCGAGCTCGGACTCCGCGATCAGCTTCGATCTCACGCGGTACGCATACCAAATGCCGGCCGGCGACCGATGAGTTTTCGGGCGAAGGACGGTCTCATGACTGATCTTCTAGGTTGCAATGGAACTCAAAGGAGGAGGCGAGATGCCGGAACACAACGTCGGAACCCGCGAGGAGTGGCAGGCGGCCCGCGACGAGCTCGCGAAGCTCGAGGCCGAGCAGGCCGAGCGAAACCGGGAGATCACGAAGAAGCGGCGGGAGCTGCCATGGGTTCCGGTCGAGAAGGAGTACGTCTTCGACACCCAGGACGGCAAGAAGAGCCTGGCCGACCTGTTCGAGGGCCGCTCGCAGCTACTGGCCTACAACGTGATGTACGGCCCCGACTACACCAAGGGCGCCTGCCCGGGCTGCACGAACCTCGCGGACGAGCTCGACGGCTCGGTTGTCCACATGAACCATCGCGACGTGACGCTGATGTGCTTCTCGCGCGCGCCCATCGACCGGCTCACCGCCTACAAGGACCGGATGGGCTGGGAGTTCCCGTACGTCTCGACCTACGACACCGACTTTCCGTGGGACTTCGGGCTCGCCATGAGCGAGGAGCAGGCGCAGGAGATTCCCGAGGTCCAGGAGATGATCCAAGATCCGCCCGACTGGCTTCAGGAGTGGTCCGAGCAGGTCGGGGCGGAGCTGAAGGACGGCCTGCGGGAGGGCCCCGGCTGGATCGCCTTCGCTCGCGAGAACGGGACCGTTTACCACACGTACACGGTCATGGCGCCCGATCCGTTCGTGGCCCCGTACCACTCTTCGCTCCTCGAACGCGCGCCCAAGGAGGGCGACGAGGAGCCGCGCGCCTGGCGCAAGGACGAGTACCCGGACTGACGAGCTAGGCGGTCCGGGCGCCGGGCGCACATCCAGGTTCTTACGTTGTAATTAGGTTCCTCCCAGGAACCTCTCAGGTTTCGCGCGCATGATCCGTGCGTGAGCGAGACCACCACGGCGCCTGCGGACGCGGTCCGCGTGCTCGTCGTCGACGACGAGCCGAACATCGCCGAGCTCCTCGCGGTAGCGCTGCGCTACGAGGGGTTCCGTCCCGAAACCGCGGCGAGTGGCCTGGAGGCGATCGAGAAGTTCGGGGACTTCCGGCCCCACATCCTCGTGCTCGACGTGATGCTTCCCGACTTCGACGGCTTCGAGGTGGCGCGGCGGCTGGCCGGCCGGCGAAGCACGGTTCCCATCGTCTTCCTGACCGCCCGCGACGCAACCGAGGACAAGGTCCGCGGCCTGACTCTCGGGGGAGATGACTACGTGACGAAGCCGTTCAGCGTCGAGGAGCTGATCGCGCGCATCAGGACGATCCTGCGGCGGACCGGGATGAACGGGGACGAGAGCCGGCTGACGTTCGAGGATCTCGAGCTCGACGAGGACACGAGGGAGGTGGCGCGGGCGGGCAGGGAGATCGAGCTCACCGACACCGAATTTCGACTGCTCCGCTTCCTGATGCTGAATCCGCGCCGCGTGCTGAGCCGCGCGCTCATCCTCGATCACGTGTGGAACTACGACTTCGGCGGGGACGGGCGGGTCCTGGAGACCTACATCAGCTACCTGCGCAAGAAGGTGGATCGCGATGGCCCGCCGCTGATCCACACGGTGCGCGGTGTCGGATACGCGCTGCGCAGGCCGAGGTCGTAATGGCGGCGCGGATACGCGAGCGGATTTCGCACACGTCCCTGCGGACCCGGCTCGTTCTCGGCCTTCTCGCGCTGGCGGCGGTGGGCCTGCTGGTCCTCGATCTCGTCTCCTACACGGCGCTTCGCTCCTACCTGATGGACCGCGTGGACCAGCAGGTCCAGTCGGCGCCGGTGGCGGTGGGCCGCACGATCGTCGCCGGGAAGGTCGGCAGGGGAGCGCGCCCGGGGTTCCCCGGCGGATTGCCGGTCCCGCCGGACATCGGTGCCGGGGCCACCACCGAGGTCCAGGGTCCGCCGGGAGCGAGCGGCGAGATCGTCGGGCGCCACGGCAAGGTCATCGGGCACACGCCCACCTTCGGCGGCGCTCGCCCGAAATTCCCCGCCAATCCGCCGCTCTCAACGTCGCCTGACAAACCCGAGATCTTCACGGTCCCGTCCACCGATCCATCCGCGCCGGGATATCGCGCCGTCGCGATCCAGGGGCCGGGCGATGCCCGCCTCCTCGCCGCCGTCTCGCTCGGCGACGTCGATCAGACGCTGAGTCACCTGCGAACGATCGAGCTGATCGTGACCCTGGCGGTGCTCGCCGCCCTCGCGGCCCTCGCATGGTGGGTCATCCGGGTCGGACTGCGACCTCTTCGGCGGATGGAGCTGACCGCGAATGCGATCGCCGGCGGAGATCTGACCGCCCGGGTCGAGTCGACCGACGAGCGCACCGAGGTTGGGCGCCTGGGACTCGCCCTCAACGCGATGCTGGCTCGCATAGAGCGGGCCTTCGCCGAGCGCGAGGCGACCGAGGCGCGACTGCGCCAGTTCCTCGCCGATGCCTCCCACGAGCTTCGCACTCCGCTGAGCTCGATTCGCGGCTATGCCGAGATCTTCCGCACGGGGGCCGCGCGCAAGCCGGAGGAGCTGGGCAAGGCGATGAGCCGGATCGAGGAGGAGGCGGAGCGCATGGGCGTCCTCGTCGGCGACCTTCTCGTGCTCGCGAGGCTGGACGAGATGCGGGAGCCCGTCTCCGAGCCCGTGGACCTGCGAGCCCTCGCCCGCGAGGTCTGTGAGGACGCACGGGCGCAGGCCCCCGATCGAGCGATCGACCTCGATGTGAACGGACCCGTCGGGATCCTGGGGGACCGCGAGCAGCTGCACCAAGTAGTCGCCAACCTCCTGCGAAACGCCGTCCTGCACACGCCTTCTGGCACCCCGATCGACGTCTCGGTGCACGACCACGACGGCACCGCCACGCTCGTGGTCCGAGACCACGGGGCGGGCCTCGAGCCTGGCACCGAACAGTCGGTCTTCGAGCGCTTCGTGACCTCGCGTCGTGACGGAACAGGTCTCGGGCTCGCGATCGTGGCGGCGATCGTTCGCGCCCACGGCGGCGAGGTGGCTGCGGCAAACGCCGAGGGCGGCGGCGCGGCGTTCACCGTGAAGCTGTCCACCGCTCAGACCGCGATCTGATTCTCAGCGAGCTTTAAGCCTTCTCCCGGGGTCCTCTCGCAGTCGGGATGCACGATCCCGATCGCCCGGCGGCGGACAGGGTCCCCAGGCCAATTCCCTTAGAGCCGCCGGGCGCCAACACCCCTAGCCGTCATCCTCCGGCTCCGGGGGCGGGTGGAGGACGATGACCGGCACCGGACTGTGGTGCAAAACGGCCGTCGACACCGACCCGAGCAGCGCGCCCGTGACCCGGCCACGGCCGCGGGCGCCCATGCAGACCAGGTCGATTGGCTCCTCGCTGATGAGCTTGAGGATCTCCTCGGCCGGGTCGCCGTGGCGGAGGATCGTCGTCACTGAGACATCCTGAGGCAGCGCGGCCGCCAGCTTCCGCAGGCGCTTCGCGGTCTCCGCCTCCATCTCGTCGGCGAGCTGCTGCGGCGAAACGCCTGCCACCGCGGCGGCCGTGGTGGGATGGGGAACGACACTCAGGAGCGTGAGCCGTGAGTGCTGGTCGATTGCATACGGGACGACGTGACGGAGCGCGAATGTGGCCGCCGGCGTCTCGTCGATGGCGACAAGGATCCGCGGATACCGCGGCCAGTCGAAGTCCGGCGCCGGCGCCCCGGCCTGCTCGTGGGGCTCGTCCGCCACACGGGGACCCTAGCTCGCGGTGTCATAACCGGCGATGGTCGGAAAACCGCACGTATGGGTGGGTTTTCCATCCATCGCCGTGCGGCTAGAGCCTGCGCTCGACCTTGAGCTCGCCCATGTC
>VAYL01000091.1:0-613 GCA_005884305.1 Actinomycetota bacterium | reverse complement strand
TCTTCTCCTCCGTTTCGAAGAGGCCGACGAAGTTCGCGGTCCGCTGAGATCCGTCCACGATGAGTTGCAGGCCCACCTACGGCACCCCCACCGCAGGCCCATCGGATTCCTCGACCCGCTTGACGATCTCCTCGATCCTCTCCGGCGTCACGTCCGTGAACCTCACTACGCGTGCGAACATCGCAGCCCTCCTCGGTTGATGACCTTCGCCCACCCTACTCACCGGCGCGATCGCTGCCGAGAAAACGCCGTCCAGACCTCCAGTTACTCTCGCGCGCCAACGAGAGGAGGGCACGTGAAGCTGGTGATCGGAATCGTCCGCCCCGAGAAGGCGAACGACGTCCTGGAAGCGCTGTACCGCGCAGAGGTTCGCGGGCTTTCCATGACCCGGGTCCAGGGCCACGGGGGAGAGCTCGACCGCGTGGAGACCTACCGCGGGACCACGGTGCAGATGGGGTTATCCGAGAAGGTCCGCTTCGAGATCGCCGTGTCCGATCCGTTCGTGCAGGCGACCATCGACGCGCTCTGCGACGGCGCGCGGACGGGGGAAGTCGGTGACGGCAAGATCTTCGTGGTACCGCTCGAGCGCGCCGTTCGCATCCGCACCGGCGAG
>VAYL01000136.1:19267-32040 GCA_005884305.1 Actinomycetota bacterium | reverse complement strand
TCAGTTCTATGGGTACGGCCGGGTGAACATGGCGAACACGCTCAAGGCCATCCTGTCGGACCCGCAGTCGCCCGCCACCTCGAAGATCCCGCCCGAAGCTGAGATCACCTCGCCGCAGTGGTACGAGCAGGTCGATCCGGCGTACCCAGCCATCGATGTCCAGGGCGACACCTACGCCCGCGGCCATGACTACACGTGCGAGGTGCTGGTCGCCCCCGGCCAGTACCCCAACAACGCCCGCACGACGGACACCGATCCGGGCGACTTCAAGCCGCTAGGCAACGGCTGGTGCGACGGCTCGACGACGCACTCGGATTACCACTCCGGCTCGCTCGGGACGATCACGACCTCCCACCTGGAGTCCCAGTTCCCGCCCGGCACGAACTTCAACGGCCCCGAGCCCCAGGCGAGCCCCGCCAACGACAACGGGCGCCCGAATGCCGCGCCACACGCGTTCACGGTCGAGGTCATCGTCCACACCATGCAGGGCGGCCAGGACCTCACCGGCCAGGACCGTCGCGCGGCCTACCTGGAGCGGGACAGCAAGATGCTCGCGGGCTTCCCGAAGTCCATCACGCGAGGGGCGATCACGACGGGTACGCCGACCGGCGACGGTGAGTCCTCGCCGGTCCTCGCGGACCTGAACGGCGACAATCGCAACGAGCTGATCGTCGCCGGCAGCGACGGATTCGTCCACGCGATCGAGCGCGACGGCTCCGAGCTGCCCGGCTGGCCGGTGAAGACCGATAGCCCGGCGCTCCACACGGGCGAGCGGGCGTTCAAGAGCGGGGAGGTCACGACCGACGTCGGCGGGGCCGTCCTCGGATCCGTCGCCGTGGCGGACACGAACGGCGACGGCGTGCCCGAGGTGTTCGCCGATGACATGGAGGGGCACGTCTACGGCTGGGATCCCACTGGGCACAAGTTCTTCGACCAGGAGTCGAACCCGGCCTACTCAGGCAGGCCGCTCCAACCGTTCGTGGAGCCGCGCTACCAGCCCGGCCAGTCGACGTTCCACCGCACGCAGCACGGCTTCATCGCCTCGCCCGTCCTCGCGGACCTCAACGGCGACGGCAAGATGGAGGTGATCGCCGCCGGGATGGACCGTCACGTCTACGCGTGGCACCGCGACGGCACGCCCGTCTCCGGCTTCCCGGTACTCGTGGTGGACCCGACCAAGGTGCAGTCGATCGATCCGACCACCCACCAAGTCACCTTCAAGCCGGATGCCGGGTCCCTCCAGCAGGGGGCGATCGTCGACACCCCCGCGGTCGGCGACCTGAACGGCGACGGCAAGCCGGAGATCGTGGTGGGCACCAACGAGGAGTACGCCGCCGATTCCGACGGCGGCTGGAACGCGGCGCCGGCCAACAGCGCGTCGTTCAACCTGCTCGACCAGATCGATCACGGGATCCAGGACTTCAAGGACCAGTGCGCGGCGATGGGGGGCGGGTCCGTCTGCAACAACCTCCCCGATGCCCCGCTCAATCCCGCGAACACGCGGCTTTACGCGATCCAATCCGACGGCAACCAGCACGCCGGAGGCCCGTTCCTGCCCGGGTGGCCGGCAAAGCTCGCGATCGTCGACGGCGAGCTCCTGCCCATCGTCGGCGAGGGCGTCACCGGATACCCGGTCATCGGGGACGTGAGCTGCAATGGCGGCACCGACGGCCCCAAGGTCGGGGCGCTGGCTAACAACGGGCTCGCCTACGTCTTCAGCCCGAACGGCCGATCCTGCTACGGCCGGGCGCGCGGTGCGGATATCCCGCTCCAGACCGACGGCTACGCCGGTCAGCCGGACCATCCGCTGGTGCCGGCCGTCGGCCTGCCGGCATTCGCCAACCTCGACGGAACCGGGCTGAGCTTCGTTGCGCCCGCCGCGGGCCTGGGCCGGGCGCTGGACGTGGCCTTCCCGGACTACCAGCCCACGGGCCAGGACTTCGTCGCGGCCTGGAGCGTCAACGGCGGCGGGCAGCTCCGGCCGAACTTCCCGCAGGCCGTCAACGACCTCCAGTTCCTAACCGGGCCGTCGGTGGCCGACCTCGGCGGGGCGCCCGGCCAGGAGATCGTCGAGGGCACCGCGAGCATGGACCTGAACGCCTTCAGCGCTGCGGGCAACGAGCTTCCCGGGTGGCCAAGGCTGACCACCGACTGGACGGTCGCGAACCCGACGATCGGCTCGTTCGGCACCCTCGACACGGCCGATTCGTCGCACAAGGTCGTGATCTCCGAGACTCGCTCCGGATACATCAACGCGTACCGGACCAGCGCCCAGGCCTGCACCCCGTCCGCGTGGCCGCGCTTCCACCACGACAACGCCAACTCCGGCGACTATGAGCGCGACGCCATCCAGCCGGGAACTCCCTACGGCGCCGGGCACACGCGAACCACGATCACCTTCAAGGCGCCCGGTGACGATCTGCTCTGTGGCAAGGCGAAGCGCTACCAGGTGGTCACGTCCGGCAAGCCGATCAACCCGTCCAACTTCAAGAGCGCGAAGGCGCTGCCGAGTGCCCCTGCGCCGAAGGCGGCCGGCTCGACCCAGACCTACACGATCCCGTCCGCGGCGAAGCGCTACGTCTCGATCCGCGCCGTGGACGACCAGGGCAACGTCGGCCGCCCGCTGACGGTTGACCTTGGGCCTACGCGGTAAGCCAGCGCTTCGGGTTCGAGACCATCATGGTCTCGAGCTGCTCGTCGGTCATTCCTGACTCGCGGAGCGCCGGAATCACTTCCTCGAAGATCAGGGTCATGCTCCAGCCCTTGGCGGCGCCGGCTTCCATCATCTGCGTTGCCACCTCCGCTGGATACCAGTCGAGCGTCGCGCAGAAGTCCTGCGACAGGAACATTCGCTCGGCGTAGCCGCGCTCCAAGAGCGCCGTGACGGTCGCGTTGCGCTGCTCCATCGGCAGGAAGATCTCGAGCCCGTACCGGTCCATGCCGACGAAAACGCCCGTGTCGAGCAGGCGCTCGATGTAGTCGAGGTCGTCGGTGTCGCCGGTGTGTGCGATCTGGATCCGCTCCGGCTCGACGCCCTCCTCGATGAAGATCTCCACCTGGCGCGGTCCGGTCTCGCTCGCCGGGCGTGAGTGAGCCATGATCGGCGTGCCGGTCCGGACGCTCGCCCGGGCGGCGGCGCGATGGACCTTCTCGATGTTGGGGGTGACTCCGGGCTCGTCCGCGGCGCACTTCAGGAACGCGGCCTTGATGTCAGTGCCCTGGATCCCCTCCTCGATGTCGTGGACGAACAGGTCCGCCATCGCGTCCTCGTCGCGAAACATGAAGTAGGGCGGGAGGTAGTCGTAGGTGTAAATCCCGGTGCACGGGACGACCTGGAGTCCGGTCTCCTCCGCGACCCGCCGCGAGAACCGCACGTCGCGGCCGCCGAACATCGCCGTCGGCTCGGCGATCGTCTTCACGCCGTGCTCGACGACGGCGCGGGCGGACTCTAGCGCCGCCTCGAACGCGCCCTCCTCGTCCACGTTCACCGGCGGTTCGGACTCCTTCACGGTCCCGGCGTGAGGCCATTCGGCCAGCACCGCCTCGTCGCGGAACACGAGGTGTTCGTGGATGAGAGTCGTGCCGAGCTCGTCGGCGTCGATCGGGCCTGTGACCGTCTCCACGTTCGGCATCCGCGCGACCGTAACCTATTCGCGTGCCGCGAAGCTGGGCCATCGCAATGACGATCCTGGTCATCTGCCTGATCGCGTCGATGGTGATCGCGCTCGTGCGGCTTCTGTAGCGCCCTCCACCGGCGGGACGCGGGAGGCGAGCGGATAGGATGCGCGCGATTCGGCTACAGGAAGGGGGCGTCTTGTTCGATCGCATCGTCGTTGGCACCGATGGCTCAGACACCGCCACCGAGGCGGTCCGCCAGGCGATCGAGCTCGCGAAGATGTCGGGCGGAAATCTCAGCATCGTCGCTGCGTTCGAGCCCATTCCGCAGACCAGGCTGCGCGAGGAGTCCGCCGAGCTGCCGGGGGACGTGAGCCATGCGGTCGGCCCGCGAGAGGACGTCAACGTGATCCTCGACACGGCGGTCGGCCGGGCAAAGCAGGAGGGGGTCGACGCCGATTCCTTTCCGCGGGAGGGCGATCCCGCCGACGCGATCCTCGACGTGGCCGAGGAGACGAACGCCGACGTCATCGTCGTCGGCAACAAGGGAATGACCGGCGCGAAGCGGTTCCTGCTCGGGAGCGTGCCGAACAAGGTCTCGCACCACGCTCCGTCGAGCGTCTACATCGTCCGGACTACGTAGGACGGGGAGAAGCTAGCCCGCCGTACAGGCGCGGCGGCGGTTCGTCGCCTGGGCGGCGTCGAGCAGCCCGGCTCCATACACATCGTCCGGGCCCGGGAGGCCGCGGTCAATAGCCGTCTGCTTGAGGCGGTGGGTGATCCGCTTCGGCGTCGGATGGTCTCCGCACACGTGCGAGGCGATCACGAGCGCGACCACACCCGAGACGTGTGCGGCGGACATGGATGTCCCCTGCATCCCCACGACTCCGAAGTGGCGATAGTTGCCACGATCGGCGGCCTTGGGGTTGAGGCTGTACTGACGGATCTCATAGCCCGGCGCCTGCGGCTGACAGTGGAGATCGCCGGTCGCTTGGGCGCTCTTGTCCTGGCCTCCGCCGGGGGCGACCAGGTCGAGGCCGGTGCCGTAATTGGAGTAGTCGGCGGCGCATCCGCGGTAGGTCGACGCCCCGACTCCGATGACCTCCTTGGCAGCCGCCGGGTACAGCACCCTCGAGGCGTTTTTGTTGCCGGCCGCGGCGACAACGGTCACGCCCTCGTGAATCGCGTGCTGGATCGCGCTGCAGACGGAGACGATCTGCTTGCAGTGCTGAACGTCGGGCGCGAAGTTGAGGCTCAGGTTGATGACGTCCGCGCCGTGAGCCGTCGCGAACCGGATACCCCGCGCGACCTTGCTCCCTTTGCCCTTCTCGTGGCGATTGAGGACCCGGATCGGCATCACCTTGGCGCCGTAGGCGATCCCGGTCAGGCCGAGGCCATTGTTTGTGGACTGCGCGATGGTGCTCGTGACGTGAGTGCCGTGACCCTCGGAATCGAGCGGGATGTCGCCGCCGTCGACGAAATCCTTTGGATGGACGAACCGCTTCGTGATCGGAAGATCGGGATCGTGCCGGTAGCGGTGACCCTTGTTGCGGTAGGCCACTCCGGTGTCGAGCACGGCGACCGTGATGCCCCTGGCGCCGGGATGCCGGACGGAGATCAGCCGCTGCCAGCTCGGCGTGACGCCGATGCCGACCGATAAGCGTCGCTGGCTCAGGAAGTTCCACTGGTCCCGGGTCCAGTTGCCCGGTGCGTCGCTGCCCGGGTCGTTCGGGGAAAAGCTGGAGGCGTGCACGAGGTAATCGGGGTGCGCGGAGCTCACCGCGGTGTCGCTGCGGAGGTCGGACAGCGTCGCCCGCACGGATTGGCCCTGGGGCACGTCCACGGTCGTTTGACCGGGCTCGCCGCGGTACTGCACCTGGACCTCGTCGCGCGCGAACGATGTCGAATTCGCGGAGGCGGGCGCGGCCTGAAAGGCCAGCACGCCGGCGATGAAGGCGAACCACGCGAGCGCCCGGCGCCCCCCCGCAGCGGCCCGTGGGTGCGACTTAGTCATGGACTATCTGTAACACGGTGAGAGGGTCGAAAGTTGCCCATACTGCGGGTGTGTTGTCGAGGAGCGGCGAGCGACGAGTCAGGCATGTCAGGCGGCGAAGCCGCCGCAATAGATTCTCGGTGTGCGCGATCCTGCCGATATCGAGATGATGCGCCTGGCCCTCGATGAGGCCGGGCGTGCCGCCACACATGATGACGTGCCGATCGGGGCCGTGATCGCCCGCGACGGCGAGATCCTGGCGGCGGCGGGCAACGAGCGCGAGCTCCGGGCGGACCCCACCGCGCACGCCGAGATCCTGGCGCTTCGCGCCGCGGCGGAGCGGCTGGGCGGCTGGCGCATCCCGGACGCGACGATCTACATCACCCTCGAGCCCTGCGCGATGTGCGCCGGCGCGATCGTCCTCGCCCGCGTCCCTCGCGTCGTCTACGGGGCCACGGACCCCAAGGCCGGCGCCGCCGGCAGCGTCCTCGACGTCCTGGGCGAGCCGCGCCTGAATCACCGCCCCGCGGTCGACGCCGGATTGCTGTTCCAGGAGTCGAGGGCGCTGCTCGAGCGGTTCTTCGCCGCGCGGCGCTGAAGGGCAAGTAGGGGAGGGCTCGGCCTCTCCGATGACGATGGTCGGATAACCGCACATATGGGCGGGTTTTCCGACCATCGCCGACAGCGCGTGACGAAAGTCGCATGGATCCAAACGAAACGCTCGCGCCTCCGTGACCGCCGCCCTACGTGCCCGACCTGGCGACGAGCCTCTGCAGCCGCTCCGAATAAGTCACTGGATACGGCTCGGGCGCCGGCTCCGGTCGTCGCAGGTCCTCCGGCAGGGCGGTCAGCTCGGCCGCGGCGCGCTCCCGGATCTCGTCCAGCGACTCCTCCAGCGTGAGGTCGCCGACGCGCATCGCGGGCACCAGGAGCGGCACCCCGTCGAGTTGCTCGTCCGCTGCCGCGATGACGTCGCCCCGCATCTGGCCGTCGACGTATGTGCGGAAGACCTGCTTCGCGCCCGGAACGGTCGCCTTGTCGGCGGAGCGCTTCCACACGCCCTCCCACTCGCCGTCCTGGCGCCGCGCGACCAGCTTGTAGACGCCGTTCACGACCGGCGAGTCGCGGCTCGTGCCGAGCTCGGTTCCCACGCCCCAGAGATCGATTGGGGCACCGGCCGCCACAAGCTCGGCGATCCGGCCCTCCTCGAGGTCGCCGCTTGCCGTGATGCGGGTCTCCGCCATCCCGGCCTGGTCCAGCAGCCGGCGCGTATCGCGCGAGAGCGTGAGCAGATCGCCCGAGTCGAGCCGGACCCCAACGAGCGTCACTCCCGCATCCCCGGCCGCGTCGATCGCGTTGCGAACGCCGTCGAGCGGATCGTAGGTGTCCACGAGCAGCGTCGAGTGGTCCGGAAAGCTCTCGATGAAGCAGCGAAAAGCGTGTGGCTCGGTGTCGAACGCCAGCACGTAGGAGTGGGCCATCGTCCCCACCGGGCGCAGGCCATAGCGCATGGCCGCGGCGACGTTCGACGTGCCGCCGCAGCCCGCGACCGCGGCCGAGCGGGCGACCTTCATCGCCGCGTCGGCGCCGTGATCGCGACGCGGCGAGAAGTCCACGACGCAATCCCCGGCGCCCGGCGCTCCGCCGCCGGCCGCGAGCACGACCCGCGCCGCCTTGGTCGCGATCATCGTCTGGAAGTTGATCTGGTTGAGCAGGATCGTCTCGACGAGCTGAGCCTCGATCAGGGGCGCGGTGACGCGCAGCAACGGCTCGTTGGCGTAGGCGATCGTCCCCTCCGGGATCGCCTCGACGTCACCCGTGAACCGAAACTGCTCGAGATAGGCGAGGAAGTCCTCGTTGAACATGTCGAGCGACCGCAGGTATTCCAGCTCGCGCTCGCCGAAGCGAAGCTCCCGTAGGAGCTCCAGCGTGGGGCCGAGGCCGGCGGCCAGGAGCCAGTCACGCCGGGGAGGCAGCCGCCGGGGAAACAGCTCGAACGTCGCCTCCTCCGTGATCCCGCGCGCGAGGTAGCTCGCGGACATCGTCAGCTCATACAGATCGACCAGCCTTCACCCGCCTATTCCTACTGCCCCTGGAACACATTTGCGGCGCCTTCACCGCCTGACATGCCTTTGCGTCGACAAAGTCGCCGCCCAACACACCGTGCGGACAGGGGCCGTCCTTGGCCCTCTCGAACCGCGCGAGGGGGACGCGCGGCGAGTTTCGGACTCAGTCCGGCTGTCCGTCAGCGGCTGCGCTACGTCCCGATGTTCGCCCCGGTGAGGACGAGCAGCGCGCAGATGGCGACGATCGTCCCCGCGACGGCGCCGGCGATCCAGCCGGCGAGCAACGCGTGTCGTTCGACCCCGCGCGGCTCGATCAGGTTGAGCAGTCGCTCTGTCATCGAGAACCTCTCTTTCTCGGGCCTACGGGGTTAGCTGTCGGGCTCGCGCTGAAAGAGCGGCGCTACGGAGTCAGTTCCGATTCGCCCCCTGGACCCGTTCCCGGGTCCCCATTGGTTCCCCCGCTCCCCCCGTCTGGGACGGAGGGACTCGGCAGTTGTTCTCTTCGGCTCGGCACCCTAGCCGCTCGACTCGACGTGTGCGTTATGGCGCGCGGCCACGGGATAAGTTCCCGTCAGCTCGAGGATGCAGGGAGCCGACGCAGCAGTCTCCAGGGGGATCAGCCGGTGGCGCCGAGCCGCACCGGCAGCGCTCGTCGCGGCCTCGATCATGGTGGGCGCGGTCGCGGCTGGCGCC
This sequence comes from Actinomycetota bacterium, assembly GCA_005884305.1. Classification (GTDB taxonomy): domain Bacteria; phylum Actinomycetota; class Thermoleophilia; order Solirubrobacterales; family 70-9; genus AC-56. The sequence goes on along the minus strand of VAYL01000136.1, from coordinate 23,673 downwards.
CGGGCGACTGGGCATCACCACCGTCGCCACTCGCACCACCGACTCGGTCGCACCGAGCGCACCGCGGCTCGCCAAAGGGCGCGGGCGCGCCAACGACGTCAACGGCCTCAGGCGTGAGGTCAGTCAGGGTTCACGCGGGCGCCCGCGGCGACGAAATCCCCGCAGTGGTGTCAGAGTACGGGATGTCGTTTCGGGGCTGGCCGGGGCCGAGCAAGAGGTACTTGAGCTCGATGGACCAAGCCCTTTACACCGGGCTGAGCTCCAGCGATGGATGCAGCTTGGTGTTCCGCTCGCCGGCAAGCAGGCGCTGATCGACCACACCGACGGCTCGCTCTACCTGATCGTCGTCAACAAGGACCGAGCGCATACGATGCACGGGTCGATCCTCGTGGAGGGGAGTGCGATCAAGTCCGCAATCGTCCACAGGCTGGTCGGGCCGAGCTTTCTCGCCTTCAACACCGTCGCGCACCCGCAGCGCGTCTCGATCCACACCACCCGCATCCCAGTCGGCTCCCGTCGGCTTCCGATCCGGCTCCGGCCGCACTCGCTGACGACGGTGGAACAGCGCCCGGCCGTGAGCGGGGGAGGCAGCTGATGGGCTTCGTCCAGCCTGAGCCGCCACCGTTCGACCTCGACGAGTGGAGGCAGAAGCCCTTCCTCGAGCGCCTGAAGCCGGTCGTGCAGGACTGGGTGGTCAACGGCTTCGGCGCCCCGGGCGTGATCTACCTGCTGTACGTCGTGAAGCTGATCGTGTTCGTCGTCGGCGCGGCGCTGGTGATCTCGACGACGTCGGGGCTGGGCGGCCTGGGGAACGTCACCGACTGGTGGGCCGAGCCGATCGTCTTCCAGAAGGCGGTCGTGTGGACGATGCTGTGGGAGATCCTCGGCCTCGGCTCGGGCTCGATGGCCCTGACGGCCAGATACAACCCGCCGATCGGGGGCGTGCTCTACCGGCTGCGACCGGGGACGGTCCGGCTCGCGCCGTGGCCCGACAAGGTGCCGCTCACCCGAGGCACCACCCGCACGCCAGCGGACGTGGCGCTCTACGCGGCCGTCCTCGGGATGCTGATCTACCTGCTGGTCGCCAACGGCCAGGCCGCCGCCGGAACGGCGGCCGGGCGGCTGAACCCGGTCGCGATCGGGATCCTGCTCGGGCTGCTAGTGCTGCTCGGCCTGCGGGACAAGATTTCGTTCCTGTCCGCGCGACCCGAGGTCTACGGCTTCATGCTCGTCGTCGCGCTCTTTCCGCTGTCGAACCAGATCATCGGCTGGCAGTTCGTCTTCCTGTTCATCTGGTGGGGCGCCGCGTCGTCGAAGCTCAACCACCACTTCCCGTTTGTGACCTCGGTGATGACGAGCAACACGCCCTGGAACCGATCGAGGAAGGCCAAGGCGCGGATGTACGTGGACTACCCGGAGGACCTGCGACCCGGCAGGAACGCGGCGTTCGCGGCGCACCTGGGCACCGCGATCGAGTTCGGGGCGCCGCTCGTGCTCATGGTCTCCCGCGGCGGGATCGTCGGCACGATCGCGCTGTGCGTGATGCTCCTCTTCCACATCCACATCACCTCGACGTTCGCCCTGGGCGTGCCGCAGGAGTGGAACCTCTTCATGATCTTCGGGCTGGGCTTCCTGTTCGGGCATTACGGCGACGTCCCGTTCTCCACCCTCGACAACCCCCTCCTGATCGTCGTCCTGGTGGCGATCGGCGTGGTGATCCCGGTGCTCGGCAACCTGTACCCCGACAAGATCTCGTTCCTCCCCGGCATGCGCTACTACGCCGGCAATTGGGCGTCGAGCCTGTGGCTCTTCCGCAAGGACACGCAGTGCGAGGACAGGCTGAACAGCACGTGCTGCACGGTCGCTCCGGTCGTCATCGAGCAGCTCGCCGCGATGTACGACCGCGACACGGCCGAGTACCTGCTGTTCAAGGGGATCGGCTTCCGCGCCCTCCACAGCCACGGGCGCGCGCTGCTCGGGCTGGCGCATCGGGCGACGGGAAACGTCGACGAGTACGAGGTCCGCGACGGCGAAATCGTCTCCGGCGTGGTCAACGGCTGGAATTTCGGCGACGGGCACTTCCACGACCAGCGCCTGCTCGAGGCGGTGCAGGAGCGCTGCGGTTTCGACGAGGGCGACCTGCGGGTGGTATTCCTCGAGTCGCAGCCGGCGCACATCCAGCGCCAGCGCTACCGCATTTACGACGCCGCGACCGGTTTGATCGAGGAGGGCTGGGTCGACGTCGCCGAGATGCTACGGCGGGGACCGTGGCTCGACGGCTCCTGGGACTTCCCGGTAGAGGTCATCACGTCTCAGCGGCCTCAGCCCGCGCCAGCGCCGGCCACGTGACCCGCGCCATCGTCGTCGGCTCGGGGCCGAACGGGCTGGCCTGCGCCGCGGCGCTCGCGACCGAGGGCGTGGACGTGACCGTGCTGGAGGCCGAGGAGACGATCGGCGGCGGGACGCGCACCAGCGAGCTCACGGTCCCCGGCGTCCTGCACGACGAGTGCTCGGCGGTCCACCCGATGGCGTCGGGGTCGCCGTTCTTCAAGGCGCTCGGCCTCGAGCGTTACGGCCTCGAGTGGAGCTGGCCGGAGATCGATCTCGCGCACCCGCTCGACGACGGCACTGCCGGCGTGATGCTTCGCTCGATCGACGAGACGGCCACCGGCCTGGGCGACGACGGTCGCGCCTGGCGGCGCCTGTTCGGTGCGCCGTCTCGGGTTTTCGACGCCCTGAACGACGATCTCCTGCGGCCGATTCTGCACGTGCCGCGCCACCCGATCAGCCTGGCGCGCTTCGGCGTGGCGGCATCGATGCCGATCGCGACGCTGGCCCGGGCATGGGACGGACCTCACACGCGCGCGCTCTTTGCCGGCGTCGCCTCGCACTCGTTCTGCTCGTTCGGCCAGCCGATGAGCTCCGCGGTGGGGGCGGCGCTCATCTGCGCGTGCCACGCGTTCGGCTGGCCGGTGGCGCGCGGCGGCTCGCGCTCGATCACCGATGCCCTCGCGGTGGTTGTGCGCGAGCGCGGAGGGACGATCGAGACCGGCGTCCGCGTGACGTCTTTGGCGGAATTCGGCGACGTGGACGTCGTCGCGCTCGACCTGGCGCCGCAGGTGGTTGTGGACATCGCGGGCGACCGGCTGCCGCCTCGGGTTGCGCGGGCGTATCGTCGCTACCGCCACGGCCCTGCGGCATTCAAGCTGGACCTCGCGGTGCAGGACGGCGTCCCGTGGACCAACGAGGTGTGCCGCCGCGCGGGCACCGTCCACGTCGGCGGCTCGTTCGAGGAGCTTGCGGCAGCCGAACGCGACATCAATCGCGGCCGGATGCCCGAGCGGCCGTTCGTGCTGGTCGCGCAGCAGTACCTCGCCGACCCGCAGCGCTCCGCCGGCGACGTCCACCCGGTCTGGGCGTACGCCCACGTCCCGAGTGGTTACGACGGCGACGCCGAGCCGTCGATCCTCGCGCAGCTCGAGCGCTTTGCCCCGGGCCTGCGCGAGCGGATCGTCGCGTCTGCCTCCCGATCGCCGTCCCAGATCGCAGCCGCGAACGCGAACTTCATCGGCGGGGACATCGTCAACGGAGCGAACACCCCGAAGCAGATCCTCTTCAGGCCGCGACTGGCCATCAACCCGTACGCGACGGGCATCCCCGGCGTCTTCATCTGCTCGGCGGCGACGCCGCCCGGTGGGGGCGTCCATGGGATCTGCGGATCCAACGCGGCACAGGCGGCGCTGCGGCATCTCCGTCAGTGAGCTGACCGCGTCCCCGGCGGGGACCCGCACGCCGGCGCAAACCAGAACCTATGCTGGCGCTGGATGGACCTCGACACCCGCCTGACCGAGCTCTACAACGACCTCGGCAACCAGCAGGGAGAGCTGCGTGACAGCGGCGCCCTCGGCAAGGTCTTCAACGGACTCCTCGAGGAGGTCAGGGTGCAGCACGGCGAGGACCCGGTGATCACGGAGATCGACAAGATCGGCTTCAACTTCAGCGGCCACACGGCAAGCAGCGCCGAGTCCCTCCGGACGGTTGTCGGCCAGATGCGGACCGTCGTGCGCGGAGACTAAGCCCTATGCCGACTACTGGCTGGAGAACCAGTAGCCCCCGTGCACGTGTGCCCTGATGAGCCAGCCGCCGGAAGCGCGCCAGCTGCTCACGCCGCTGACGTGTCGGCCTCGGGGGTGCGGTTCCGTGGGTGACCACACGAGCAATTCGCAGGCGGTGCCGCTCAGCTTCCGGCGATGATGGCGATGATGACTACGACTACGGTTCTTGCCGCATCGCGGCTGTGAACCGGTCAGAGTGAGCGCGCCGTTGGCGTTGGTGGTCTGGGCCCGGAGCATTCCGGGAGCGGCGCGGGGAGCCGGCCAGGCCAAGCCTTGACGTAGAGCGGTCGG
>VAYL01000136.1:16618-19252 GCA_005884305.1 Actinomycetota bacterium | reverse complement strand
CAGGGACCCCGCGAGCGGGGCGGGCGTGCGATCGAAAGGGCCGGTGAACTTGTGGGGATTGCCGCAGCTGATCTCCCACTGCCAGTAGGCGTTCCCCCAGTGATGGCGATCGAGCAGCCATTGTTGGATCCGCAGCTGCCGAATCGCGCCAGCTCCGTTGCCGACCTTCCACTCGCCCACCCAGGCCGTCGTGCGGTATCGGGCAGCGCGATGAGCGATCTTCGCCGCATCCCGCTTCAGCTTCGCCTGGGTACGGTCCGGCGGCAGGTTGCGGCCGGCGTGGTTGAGCCCGCCGTACAAGTGTGGAGCGAAGACGATGTTGTGGTCCTTGGTGAAGTGCGGCCTGGGAGAGCCCTGTGACGGCGGAACCTGGCGCCAGGTGATGTTCGGCTCGAAGAAGACGGTGTGCCTGATTCCATGTCGGCGCTTCTCCGCTCTCCGGATCGCGGAGATCGTCGCCGCGTCGAATTTGTCCATTATCGGGATCTGGCGGTCTGGTTTGAGGCCCGCCGGGTCGGGGGCGTTGAGGATGTCGTAGCCGGCGATCGCGCGCAGCCTCGCCAACCTCCCGGCCAGCATCCCCCAAGCCTTCACCAGGGCGTGCCGGATCCCGTCGCGGTTATGCCAGAAGTTGATCCAGGACCAGAGCACCGCCGGCGAGCGCTTCGAGCCGTCCTGCCAGATGCAGGTGGTCCTGCCGCTGGTGAACGTCGCCCACTTCGGGGCGCCGTCCCAGCCGAGGCTGCGGAATCGTCCATTGGGACACTGCTCATGCCACGGCGTTGCCAGATACCTGCTCCAACCGTCGTTGTGCATGTCGACGATCGTGTAGATCCCGTATCTGGACGCTCGCGCGACGATGTCCTTGATCCGTGCGACGTAGGAAGGGTTCAGCGATCCACGCCGAGGCTCCAGCGCCGACCAGCTGATCGCGAGCCGGATCACGTTCACGCCCATGTCGCGCATCTGCGCGAGATCCGTATCGGTGAGCGGCGCTGATCCCGGGAGGTCGGGATTCGCCTGGAAGTTGTCCTGCAGAGCGGTGACGTTCATCCCCCGCAGGATCACCTGGCGCCCTCGGCTGTCGCGGATCGCCGCCTTCTTGCCCCGAACGGCGTGAAGCGGCTTCAGGCCTGCCGCGTTCGCCATCGATGGCAAGAGACATGCCAGGAGAAGGCACGCAGCGGCGGCGTACAGGCGGGATGTCGTTGGAACTCGGGATGGGCGAGACATGAGGTCCTGGGATCGGAGGCTTCCGGCCGCATGGGAGCCATCCGTGGCCTCGGACTGTTTCATCGGCGAAGCGACGGCATGCCTTGAGCTTCCGCGGTAGACGCCGCGGAGCGCCGCCGAAGGCACGGGGAGCGGAGAGGGTGGGATTCGAACCCACGAGGCGGTTTGACCCGCCCACGCGATTTCCAGTCGCGCACCTTAAGCCGCTCGGTCACCTCTCCGGGCGCCATGACGATAGCGCCGGAATCGCGGCGCTGAACGCAGCGGTTATGCGAGCGCCGGGGCCTCGGGAAGGCTCTCGAGCGCCGCGTCCATCTCCGCCTCGGAGAACTCCAGATCCTCGAGCTGACCGGCGTGGTAGGTGTCGTAGGCCGCCATGTCGAAGTGGCCGTGCCCAGAGAGGTTCACGAGGATCACGCGCTCCTCGCCGGCATCGCGGGCGGAATCCGCCTCGTCGAAGACGACGCGCAGCGCATGCGCCGCCTCGGGCGCCGGGATGATGCCCTCCGCCTGGGCGAACCGAACAGCGGCCTCGAAGGCGGCGGTCTGCCGGACGGCCTGCGCCTCGACGACGCCCTCCTTGACCAACCCGCACAGGCTCGGCGCATCGCCGTGGTAGCGCAGGCCGCCGGCGTGGACGGGCGGCGGGACGAAGTCGTGTCCCAGCGTGTACATCGGCATCAGCGGGGTGAGTCCGACGGTGTCACCGAAGTCGTAGCGGTAGGCGCCGCGGGTGAGCGTGGGGCACGCGGCCGGCTCCGCCGCGATGAAGCGCGTGTCGCCTCCCTCGCGAAGCCGCCGGCGGACGAGCGGATACGCGAGCCCGGCGAAGTTCGACCCGCCGCCGACGCACCCGATGACGACGTCGGGGTACTCGCCCGCCTGCTCCATCTGGGCGATCGCCTCCTGCCCGATCACCGTCTGGTGCAGCAGGACGTGGTTCAGCACCGATCCCAGGGAGTAGTTGGTGTCCTCTGACTTCGCGGCCGTCTCGACCGCCTCCGAGATCGCGATCCCGAGACTCCCGGTCTCGTGCTCGGCCTGGGCGCGGCCGGCGTCGGTCAGGTCGGAGGGGCTGCGGTGGACCGTCGCGCCCCACGTCTCGATCATCGCCCGGCGGTAGGGCTTTTGGTCGTAGCTGATGCCGACCATGAACACCTCGCACACCATCCCGAACAGCTTGCAGGCGAGCGCTAGCGCCGAGCCCCACTGCCCGGCGCCGGTCTCGGTCGCGAGCTTTCGCACCCCCTCGGCCTTGTTGTAGTAGGCCTGCGCGACGGCGGTGTTCGGCTTGTGCGAGCCGGCGGGAGAGACGCCCTCGTACTTGTAGTAGATGTGCGCGGGCGTCGAGAGCTCGCGCTCCAGGCGGCGAGCCCGGTAGAGCGGGGTGGGGCGCCAGAG
>VAYL01000136.1:13640-16571 GCA_005884305.1 Actinomycetota bacterium | reverse complement strand
ATCAAACTCATCGGGAAGATCGGGGCGAGATCGGCGGGGCCCAGCGGCTCCTTCGTTCCCGGGTGGAGCGGGGGCGAGGGCGTGCCCGGAAGGTCGGGGAGCAGGTTCACCCAGTGCGTGGGGATTTCCGACTCGGGTAAGAGGTACTTGACGGGCTCGCCCACCGTGGCGCGATTCTATGCGCACCGGGCGATCGGCCCTAGATCCCGGAACTCCGACCGAGGAGACAGGTAGATGGAGAGCAAGGCCACCGCACGTCTTCGCGAACGGGACAAGGAGATCCTCGACAGGAAGACGTTCGCCCACCTGGCGACGCTGATGCCGGACGGGTCGCCGCAGGTGACGCCGGTGTGGGTCGGCTACGAGGGCTACCGCATTGTGGTGAACAGCGCCGAGGGGCGGGTCAAGCCTCGCAACGTCCGCAACGACTCGCGCGTGGCGCTCGCGGCGACCGACCCCGACAACCCGTACGAGGCGGTTATCGTCCGCGGCCACGTGGATGAGATCACGCATGAGGGCGCGGACGAGCACATCGACGCGATGGCGAAGAAGTACCTCGACGAGGACGAGTACCCGTTCCGCCAGCCCGGCGAGCAGCGGGTGAAGATCTACATCCAGCCGGAGGTAGTCAAGGGCGCGAACGAGTGACGAACGGCGACGGAACCTGGAACGTCTACCTGTCGGGCGAGATCCACTCCGACTGGCGCGAGCGGATCGCCGACGGCGTCCGCGCCGCAGGCCTCCCGGTGACCCTGCTCGCGCCGGTCACCGATCACTCGGCATCCGACGACGTCGGCGCGAACATCCTGGGCGAGGAGGACGAGCAGTTCTGGCGCGACCACAAGGGCGCGGGCGTCAACGCGGTGCGCACCCAGACGCTCCTTCGCAAGGCCGACGTGGTGGTGGTGCGGTTCGGGGACAAGTACAAGCAGTGGAACGCGGCGTTCGAGGCCGGCTACGCGGCCGCGCTGGGCAAGCCGATCATCACGCTCCACGAAGATGAGCTCACCCACGCCCTGAAGGAGGTCGACCGCGCCGCGATGGCGACCGCGGAGTCCCCCGATCAGGTCGTGGAGATCCTGCGCTACGCCATCGGGTCCTAGCGCGCAGGCCAACTCAACGAATCGCTCGGCTCGTTTTCCACCCGGCGTGCCGGGTAACGACCCTGACATGAGATACGGCTACCGCGGCCCCAGTCTCATCACGATCATCTACATCGCCGTCGGCGTCATCGTCGCCTCCGACCACCACTACTTCTCGAGCCTGGACAGCGCGAAGCTAGTCGCCGAGATGGTCCTCGCGGTCCTGCTGTGGCCGCTGCTCCTGTTCGGGGTGGATTTCCGCTTCTGACGGGCGCGTTGCGCCGGTTTCCGCTTCCGACGAAGGGGGTAAGCGGCGTCCATGGAGCTATCGCTACTGCTGATCATCATCGGGATCGTCCTTGCGATCCTCGTCAACTACGCGCTGGGAATCGCGTGCATCCTGGTCGGCCTCGTGCTGCTGATCTGGCCCCGCATCTCCAGTGGGTCGTGGCGCGGCACCCGCCGCATCTGAGGCACCGCAAGATCGCGTCTGACCCCCGCGCCGCAGGGCGGGCCGACCGCTAGCCTTCTCGCTGCCCGTCTGGAGGGGTGGCAGAGTGGTTGAATGCGGCGGTCTCGAAAACCGTTTCGGGCCATTTCGGTCCGACGAGGGTTCGAATCCCTCCCCCTCCGCTAAAGCAAGCGGTTTGCGCCGGGGGAAGCCACGGAGCGGGGGTGGGGGCTGGCCAGTCTGCAGTCGGCCGCATTGCCGGTGGGACACCGCCCGATACCGCTGGACTTGGGTGACAGCGATCGCGCGGCAAGCTCCAGCTTGAGCCACTGGGAATAGGCGGTCCCGTGCACACGCTCGCCGCTTCTGCTTTTATGCGAAAGCAGAAGTCTCTTGCGCAGTCACTGTCACCACGCTGCCGTTTACACTCGGTCGGGTAGCCCCTCGGGGCGGAAGGTCCTCGGATTGAAGGAGGTTATGTATGCGTATCCGGAGGCGGCATGCCGCGATCCTCGCGGCCATGGCAATCGGAGCCCTCGGGGCTGCCGGCGCGGCGTTTGCGATCACCGACAACACATCGACGCTGAGCGCCACGATAACCCCGAACACCGGGCTCTCGAAGACGACATACACGAACGTGTCGCTGTTCGTGCACGTGCACACGAACTTCGCCCACCCCGGCGACAAGGCCAACGGTGGCTTCGTGAAGGACGTGAAGCTGTACTTCGACAGCGACGGCAAGATCAACGCCGGTTCGGTGCCGGTCTGTAACAAGAACCTCGGCACCCTGAACATGAAGCAGGCGATGGCTGCGTGCGGGACCGCCAAGGTGGGCTCCGGGACGGCGCAGGGCACGAACACGACCAACGGCACGATCCCAGGCTGCGTCCTCGACTTCAACGGTCCGACGAACAGCGTGGGACAGCCGACGATCAAGCTCTATTCGCGGTTCCCGATGACGGACTGCTCGAGCCCGTCGACCAATACCGGCGGACTGACAAACGTCATCCTGACGGGAACGGTGAAGCCCGCGAACAAGGTCGGGTACGGCAAGCTGCTGGATGTTCCGAACATCGACAGCGCTCCGCTTCCGCTCAAGGACTTCGCCACCACGGTGAAGAGGGGCAACTATCTCCAGGCCCGCTGCTCGGCGAGTCCGCTGCACCTCCAGGCCGTGTTCACCTACTCCGGCAGCGGCCAGTCGCCGGACACGGTGAATGCAAGCCAGCCGTGCAGTAACTAGCTCCGGAACCCATGGAGATTGAGAGGGGCGGCCTCCGGGTCGCCCCTCTTGTGTGCCGGGGCTGCAGCAGGAGACTTCTGCTTTGCGGAAAGCAGAAGCCATCGGGCGGGTCCTCCAGCACCGGTTCTCCCAACAATCGGTAGCGGACACTGCCG
>VAYL01000136.1:0-13597 GCA_005884305.1 Actinomycetota bacterium | reverse complement strand
GAACGGTGAACCTTCGCCGCTACTACGGGCAGCGGTAGAGCCCAGATTCCTGACGCCCTTGACTCGCACCACCCCGAGTGAGAGGGTCGGTCTTCATCGGTGGATCGCCGAGACCTGCCGACTCGCCCTGACGGACCTGCCGACGAATTTGGCCTTCCGCCCTTCCGACACCAAGGGGGGTCTCATCATGCGGCAGCGACATTGGCCCAGCCTGACCACGATGTCCGGCCCGAGCGTGAGCCGAGGCCGTACCGCGGTTGTTGCCTTGGTTGTGGCCGCCGCGCTCGCCGCAGCTGCTGCCCCGGCCCAGGCCGCGCCGTTCGCCTACGTCACCAACCTCTCAAGCGACAACATTTCTCAGTTCGAGGTCCGCGCGGGCGGACTGCTGGCGCCGCTGGTTCCTCCCACTGTCGCCGCTGGAAGCCGCCCCAACGGGATCGCGATCAGCCCCGACGCAAAAAGTGCCTACGCGACGGCCTTCGGCGGCGGCGTCTTCGAATACGACGTCGGCGCCGGGGGAGGACTCTCGCCGAAGAACCCCCCCTCGGTGTCCGCCGGGAGCCTTCCCCGCGACATCGTGGTGAGCCCCGACGGCAAGAGCGTCTACGTGGGCAATATCGGGGATGAGGAGGATCTTCCTCGCAGCTCTCACCGAAGTCCCCACCGTCGCTCGACACCGGTGGTTGTGAGCCGGCGGCGATGGCGATCAGCCCCGACGGCAAGAACGTCTATGTGGCCTGCGGCGAGGGTCTCGAGATCGTCCAGTACGCGGTCGGACCCGATGGGACTCTCTCGGAGAGCAGTTCTGTCGAAGATGACACCAGCCCGCTTGACGTCTTGGTGAGCCCGGATGGCAAGAGCGTCTACGCCGGCTTTTTGGGAATCTCGCAGTACGACGTCGGCCCCGGCGGGCAGCTGTCGCCGAAGAACCCTCCCGCGGTCGGGGACAGCCGAATCGCGGGGAACCTCGCGGTGAGCCCAGACGGGCGGAGCCTCTATGCCTCGATCACCTTTGGCAACGGCTTTGCCGGCAATCAAATCGACCAGTACGACGTCGCTGCCGACGGCACCCTGACCCCGAAGAGCCCGGCGGCGGTGGATACGGGCGATTTCCCCCGCGGCCTCGCGCTGACCCCCGACGGGAGGAGCCTCTACGTCGCCGACTTCGGCAGCGATGAGGTCTCCCAGTACAGCGTCGGTTCAGACGGGACGCTGTCGCTGAAGAGCCCGCCGACGGTGCCCGCGGGTCAGGAGCGCCCCGCGTACCCGCCGAGAAGCATCAGTGCAAGAAGGGAGGTTGGCGATCTTTTCCCCGATTCCGCAATCAGGGCCAGTGCATCGCGTTCGTCAGTCATACGCACAAGCACAAATAGCCAAGGACTCGATTTCCTCTGCGTGACCGATTCGAGCGCCTTGAGGCGTGTCCAGCTCCAGCTTGAGCTACTGGGAGTAGGCGGTCCCGTGCACATGCTCGCCGCTTCAGCGATCACTTCCCAGCGTCACGGCCGAAGCGATCAGTGGTAGGCGCCCGTAGCTCGAAGGACCCGATATCGGAGTTGTCACTGCCGACAGCCTTGGAGACGCCGGGGTAGTCCACGATCCGCGGAAGCCCGCGCTGATCGCTATTCGCGCCCTGAGCGAACCCCGCGTCCACTGCCGGACTTGATGGCCGAAGGGCGAACGTTTTAGTCGATCCGCCGTAGTCGTCGAGCGGACGAAGCAGCGGCTCCGTGTTTGGCTGATCGGCCTGGCCCGTGAGGTTGCATGTGCCGTCGTCGGCAAGATTGTGGCCCTGGGAGACGATGCTGCCAACGCAGTCACCGCCGGATGGCGAGTTCGCAACGATCGTGCTCTCGATCGAACCTGCGGCCGCGACGATCGCCCCGCCATTGGGCGCCGAGTTTCCGCTAAGGGTGCTCTGCAGCAGAGTCAGTTCGCCGAAGCTGGAGACCCCGCCACCCGATTCGGTGGCGGAGTTGCCGCTCAGGGTGCTCCGCGAGATGGTGGCGGCGCCGCCGTTGGCGACAAAGATCCCACCGCCTAGGCGAGCGACGTTGTCGCTCACGGTGCTAGCTCTCACGATCGCCCTCCCGCCGGGCTTAACGGTGACGCCTCCGGCTATGCGGTGTGGGTATCCCCCGAACTTCACGGCATTTCGGGTCAGGGTGCTGCGCGAGACGACGAGACCGCCGTGGCCGCCAAAGTCGACGGCAGTGACGGCAGCGCCCCCTCCATTTCCGGTCAGCCTGCTGTGTCGGATCGTGAGATTGCCCTCATTGATGACGCCGTGGCCGGAGTTGTCCTTCACCACGCACCGCAACAGGGTCCAGTTACCGCGGCTGACCAGGCCCGCGCCGCCGCGCTCGAGGGTAAGACCGCTGACCGTGACCGACGGGTAAGGCTTGGCGCCGAAGTCGTCGAGGATGGCCCGGGGAAACTGTTCCCGACCGGCCTGTCCTCTGATCGCCAGCTTGGCGGCGCCCGGCCCGCGCACTTCAACGTCAGTGCGGATGAAGATCTCAGAGCGCGCGTGGATCGTCCCGGACGTCCTGATCTTGATCTTGTCCAGTCCGCTGCCATTGGCGTTGGCGGCCCGCATCGCGTGGCGCAGCGACCCGGACCCGGAATCGCGCGTGTTCGTGACCTTGAAGGTTGCCGCGCCGGCGGCGCTTCCCGTCACGAGCACGAGGAATGCACAGAGGCCAGACGAGACTCCGAGGCGCCACTTCAGCCCGAGTGGTGCGTGGTTCATTCTGACCTCCTGCAGAGCCACCCGTCCCAGGGGGAACCCTCCTCGACAACGTGACGACCCTACCCCACCTCGAGGGCTTTCTTTGAGGCCGTGCGCTTCGATGAAGCCAGCGAGGGCGAGATCGCGAAGGCGCTTGTCGAGCTGGTGAATCGCGCTGAGAATCTGGGCCAGCGAGAGCAGATACTCGACATCTGGTCGTGGTTGGAGCCCACCTCTGGACGCGCACGACAGACTTTGCCGCGGCGCACCCTGGTGACATGATCCCGGGTCGAGCGTGTTTACCGACGCCGAGCTTCGATACTTACGCGGCGGGCAGCAGCTGGGCCGGATCGCGACCGTCGGCGCGGATGGCACTCCGCACGTCGTCCCGGTCGGCTGGATCTATAACGCAGCACGGGAGACGATCGACGTCGGCGGCCGCGACTTGGAGCGGTCGAAGAAGTTCCGCGACGTCGCCCGGGGCGGCCGCGTCGCAATCGTGATCGACGACCTCGAGAGCACCGACCCGTGGCGACCGCGGGGAATCGAGGTCCGTGGGCGAGGCGAGGCGATCCGCCTGCCGACGCCACTGATCCGAATTCATCCGGAGCGGATCGTCAGCTGGGGCCTCGGAGCGGGCCGCAGCGCGCGGACGGTCTAGCGGCCGGGGCCGCTCCCCCGGGGTGCCGAGAACGCGATAGCGTCGGACAAACCCCAAGGGGGGTTGAGCCGATACCCGGCAAAGCACGCCGGCTGGGGGTCATGCCAGTACGTGGCTCCTGCCGGCTGGACACAAGGAGGTGGAGATGAAGCGGATTCTTGCAGTCGCGCTTCTGACGGCTTCGGTGGTGCTCGTTAGCGCGGTGAACGGGAGCGCGCATCACAGATCTCGTCACACGATCACAGTGGTCGAGCACGCGACCACGGATGCCGTTACCAACGGAACGAAGGCCGATCACGCCGGCAACATCCTCACGTTTGCGAACAGGGTGTTCAACGCCGCCGACACGAAGAAGGTGGGCACCGATCAGGGATCGTGCGTCCGCATCGTCGTCGGCAAGTCATGGGAGTGCATGTGGACCACGTTCCTGCCGAGGGGGCAGATCACGGTCGAGGGTCCCTTCTATGACACGAGCAACAGCACCCTCGCGATCACCGGGGGCACCGGCGCGTACCGCAATGCGCGCGGTCAGATGAGGCTCAAGTACCACAATCCGGCCGGCACCAAGTTCGACTTCGTCTTTCACCTGATTCGCTGAGTGGTTGGGCGCCGGGCTGCTGGAGCCCGGCGCCCTCCCCAGCGCCGACACCGCTCAGACCCGCACGCGGCGGGCATGCAGCGTCTCGTAGACCGGGCGGCATGCCTCGGCGACGGCGGCGTCGTGATCGGACAGGGCCACCTCGCGTGGGCGAAGCGGCTCGAATCCGGTGGAGGACCACACCGCGGCGTACCAGTGCGGCGCCCAGACTCCGTCGGATTCGCGCGGGCCCGGGGCCCAGGACAGCATCCGGGCGGTGAACGGGATACCGAGCCGCTCACACAGCCAGCGCAGGTGCGCCTCGGGCGCGCGGAGGAAGTCCCTCGCATCGAGGATCGGCACGTCGAGATCGTGCTCGTCCCACAGCTCCATGAGCCACCCCTGCTGCGGCAGCCCGATGTCGTCCGGCTCGCAGGTCTCCCGGGCACGCACATAAGAGGCGACGACCTCGAATGGCTCGCGGATGAGCAGCACGTTGCGGAAGTCCAGCGTCCAGCTCAGGTCCATGTCGCGGGACACGTGGTGCGCCATGTGCTTGGCGTAGTGAACGCGGCGGCCGGGCGGCAGGGGCGCGAAGAGGCCGGCGATCACCGTGGCGAGGTCCGTGGGCTGCGAGGCGATCACGGCCTCGCGCACCGGGTGGTCGATGCCGGTGCGGGCGAGGTAGGCGGCATACAGGGGCTCGTCGACGACGACCGCGTCCGGACGGTTCTCGAACGAACGCATCATCGCGGTGGAGATGCTCCGCGGGCCGGACCACGTCGCCACGCGGACGACGTCGCTCACGGCGGGACGCGGGCCGCCACGTCGGCCTCGACGAGCTCGCCGTAAAGGCCCTCAAGGCGCTCGACCACCGGCCCTCTGCGGCCATCGCCGATGGTGCGCCCGTCGACGGATCGGACCGGTACGACGCCGGCGAAGGTCCCGGTGACAAAGGCCTCGCTGGCGGCGTAGACGTCGGTGAGGCTGAAGGTCGTCTCGCGCGCCGGGATGCGATTGGCGCGGCAGATCTCAAGCACGTTGGCGCGGGTGATCCCAGCGAGGCAGTAGCGACCGTCGGAGGTGAGCACCTCCGGCGCGTCGGCCGGGCCGGCGACGATGAAGAAGTTCGTAGAGTTGCACGTCGCGACGAATCCGTGCGGGTCGAGCATCAGCGCCTCGTCGGCGCCTGCGGTGTAGGCCTGGATGCAGGCGGTGATGTCGTTGAGCTTCGAGTGGGCATTGAGCTTCGGGTCGAGCACATCGGGCGCCGCGCGGCGCACGTGCGTCGTGTACAGCGTGATGCCCTCGTTCACCGTGGCCGGCCGCGGCTCCTTGTGCTCGGCGATGATCACGACGGTCGCAGGGCCCGCCGTCACACGCGGATCCTGGTAGGGGGTGGCCTTGACCCCGCGGGTGAGCATGAGCCGCACGTGCACGCCGTCGGTCATGTCGTTGGCCCGCAGCGTTGAGTAGATCGCCTCCGTCAGCTAGCGGCGACTGCTGCCGACGTCCAGCATGATCGCCTTCGCGCCCGCGAAGAGGCGGTCGAGGTGGCGCTCGAGGAAGGCGGGGTGTCCCGCCGACACGCGCAAGCCCTCCCAGACTCCGTCACCGAGGACGAAGCCGGCGTCGAACACCGACACGACAGCCCGCTCGCGAGACACGAGCTCGCCGTTCACCCAGATGAGGATGCCCTCGTTGCGCGCGTCGTCCTCGAAGTCATGCGTGCCGTGAGCCACGCTGCGAACCCTACGGACCCAGCGCGCCGGCGACGGGTCCGCTCAGCGCCTGGGCAGCCCGATCAGCCAGTCGCGGATCGCGGCGCCGGCGCTCATGTCCCCGGGAGGCCAAGCACCGATCTCGAACCCGCCGGGCGTCGTCGAGTTTCCCCACGTGCCGGTGTGGGCGGTCGCGATCGGCTGGCCGATCGAAACGTGCGCGCCGTCGCCCACGGTCGGGACGCAGTGCCCGTAGTAGAAGTCGCCGAACGAGGTGCTGAGGATCGGATAGGAGTCGCCGAAGCCGGCGGGGTCGTGTCCGATCGTCACCGTGCCCGAGCCCATGGCCAGGAGCGGCGCACCCGGCGTAGTGGTGCCGTCGACGCCCTGGTCGGTTCGCCCCCACGTGACCGGGATCGAAGCCGGGAACGGCGAGATCGCCTGGCCGGGTGGGATCGGCCCGAGCTCGGCCGAGAACGAGGGAGCCGGGATCGAACTCGAGGCGGCTGCGGCTTGGGCGGCGGCGGCGCGGCGTGCTTTCGCCGCCTCGATCCTCCCCTCGATGTCGGAGATGTCGCCTTGAAGCTGGGCGCTGTTGGAGCGAACCGTGGCGAGCAACTGTTGCTTTCGGTTCCGCGCGGCCGCCAGCGAGCTCTGCCGCGATTCGAGGGCGCTCTCGGTGCTGACGAGCTCATCGCGCTTGGCGGCGAGGCGCCGGCGGGCATCGCGTATTCGCACGACCGTCGTATGGACCTCGTCGCGGAGTCGCCGTGTCCGCTGAACGATCGCGGTGTCCTGGTGCTCGAGCGCCTGGACGTACGCGTAGCGCGACGCGAGCTGATCGAAGCCGCGTGACTTCAGGATCACCGTCATCACGTCGGGCCGGTTCACCTCGTACGCGTCCACCAGGCGCTGCTTCAGCACGCCCATGGCGCGGTGAAGCCGGCGGCGCACTCGTTCCAAACGCACGAGGGCCTGCTGAAGCTCCGCCCGCTTCTTCGCGAGCTGACGCTTCACCTGCGCTTCGCGAGCTCTGAGCGCCGCCACCTGGTCCTCGATCCGGCTGATCTCGGACGAATAGCGCTCGAGCGAGCTCGAGAGCGCGAGCTGGCGGGCCCTGTCCGCCTGGAGCTGATGTCGCTTCGCGGCCAGCTGATCAGAGAGTTGGCCGGCTGCCGCCGGTGGGGCGTGGAAGCCCACCATGACCAGCGCGAGGAGCGCCGTGAGACCCGCAGCCCACGGCAGCCACCGGAAAGATTGATTTGTCGGCTTCGTCATCAGCCTTCGCCGCCGACGGGCGAAGGTACTCATGCGGTCTGGCGCCGACGCCACTGGACATGGGGGTGCAACCGGGTTTGCATGGCCCCGTCTGAGACCGTCGGCGAGCCCGCTCCCAGGCGAGGGGCATTAAAGGGACCGGACGAGTCTGCCGATGCCAGGGTCCGTGAGCCTGCTGTGGGGCAGGATCAGAGTGCTTTCGCGGGCATGGACAGTCGCGGCGGCGGTGCTACTCGTCGTTGGCTTCGTCGCCGCCGGGGCCAGCAAGGTCGACGCCTACGTCAACCCGTTCAAGAAGGGGAGCTGGTCCCCCGGGCGGATCGACATGGGTGTCGACATGATCCCCAACCGCCGCTCGCCCGTCCTGGCGATCGGGGCGGCGAGGATCCTCGGCTCGACCGCCAAGTCGGGCTGGCCGGATGGCCGCTACCTCTGGTACCAGCTGATCAGCGGGAGGCACAAGGGCGAGATCGTGTACGTCGCCGAGCATCTGCGACAGATCGCACCGGCCGGCAAGCGCGTCGACGCGGGACAGCGGATCGCGGTGGCGCTGCCCGGCTATCCGTACATCGAGACCGGCTGGGCAAACGAGGATGGCTCCACCCGCGCCTCGCCCTGTTACAAGGAGGGCAAGGCGACGCACTCAGGCCAGACGTTCGGCCGCTTCCTTTACCGGCTGGGCTTGCCGCACTACCTGGACATCGCGGCGGCCGGGTCCTCCCATCCGACCGGCGCCCTCTGCTAGCGCGTAGCTAGTCGATCAGCCGGCGCGAGGTCTCGAGCGCCTCGCGGGCCTCGGCGGCGAGTGACTGAACCATCTCGGCGGCCGGCCGCTCCTCCGCCAGCTGGTGGGCCTCGCCTGCCCAGAGGTTGATCGCCCCGGCGTCGCCCCGCTCACGCGCCTCCTTTCGCAGCGGCGCGGTCACGTAGTGGAGCTGCGGGTAGGCGATCGGCGCGCGGTCGCTGTGCTCGTCCATGAACTCGTTGCGAATTCCGCGGGCGAGACGGCCGGTGAACGCACGGGTCAGGGCGGTGTCCGTGCCCGAGCGCAGCGCCTCGCGGTGCGCCGGTGAGGTCCCGGCCTCCGGGCAGAGCATGAACGCGGTTCCGCACTGACCGGCTCGAGCTCCGACGCAAAGCGCCGCCGCCAATCCCGCGCCCGTTGCGATCCCGCCCGAGGCGACGAGCGGCAGCGACTCGGTCCTGGCGAGGATCTGGAGCAGCGCGAGCAGCCCGTAGACCGGCAATCCGGGGCGGTCGACGAACGACGCGCGGTGACCGCCGGCCTCCGCCCCCTGAGCCACCAGTACATCGGCGCCCGCCCCGCGTGCCTCGGCCGCCTCGTCCGGGTTCGTCACCGTCAGCCAGACCTCGGATCCCGCGGCCTTCAGGGACTCGATCACCTCGCGGCTCGGGCACCCGAACGTGAACGACACGACGCTCACGGGGTCGGCCGTGAGCAGCTCGAGCTTTCGATCCCAGTCGTCGTCCGTCGTCTGCGGCTCGCCGATCGTCCCACCCCGCTGATCGGCCCAGGCCCGCAACCGATCCCGATAGGCGGCGACAGCTTGCGGATCGGGGGAGGAGTCGTCCGGTACGAACACGTTCACGCCGAAAGGCCGGCTCGAGAGCTCGCGAACGGCCTCGATCCGGTCTCGCGTTGTCTCCGCTGAGAGATACCCGGAGGCCAGGAAGCCGAGTCCCCCGGCCTCGGACACCGCGGCGGTCAGCTCGGGCGTCGACGGGCCGCCGGCCAGGGGCGCCAGAACGATTGGCACCGCGAGATCGTCGAGAACCATCGGCGGTCGAGCTTAGCCCCGGCCAGGTTGACGCGGCGGCGCAACGCCGTCTGAGGAGGGCGCAAGGGGACGATACAAGTGAAGCGACCTGTATCAAATTGGGCTAGTGTCCAGCGCGCGGAGGAGTTCCCGCTTACCCGCCAGAGGCGCGGGTAGGTAGAGGCCATAACTCCATGTCACAACTCCATGTCACATGGACTGATGTAATGCTGAGCGACATTGGCTGAGCGCGCCGCGACACCAAAGGTCCCTCCGGTCCGGCGAAGGGCGCTGGGCGCCATGCGCGCGCTCTTTACGCCGCTCCTCCCGGACGACTACCTCGAGTTGATCAACCCGCTGTGGTCCACGCAGGAGTTGCGCGGGCGGGTCGAACGCATCGAGCGGCAGGCGGGCAATGCGGCAACGATCGTGATCCGCCCCGGCTACGAGTGGGAAGGGCACCAACCGGGCCAGTACATCCGGATCGGCGTGGTCGTAGACGGGGTCTTTCACTGGCGCGCCTACTCGCTGACGTCGGACCCCGACCATCCGAGCGGGTGCGTCAGCGTGACCCCAAAGCTCGTGGAGGGCGGAAAGGTCACGCCCTATCTACTGCGGAAGGCGCGTCCCGGGGAGGTCCTCCGGCTCGGCGGCGTCGAGGGCGACTTCACGCTTCCGGATCCGCCGCCGAGGTCGATTCTCTTCATCACTGCCGGCAGCGGGATCACCCCGATTATGAGCATGCTGCGCCACCTGGACCGCCAGGATGCGATCGGGGACATCGTCCACCTGCACTCCGATCGCACCCCCAACGATGTCATCTTCGGCGATCGTCTCGCGAATCTGAACGAGCGACACTCCGGCTACCGGCTCCACATACAGCTCACCGGAGAGCAGGGCCGCATGGAGCCGAGCGACCTGGACCGCCTGTGCCCGGACTGGCGCGAACGGGAGGCATTCGCGTCGGGCCCCGGCGAGTTGCTCGACGCCCTGACGGATCAGTGGGAGCGAGAGTGCGACCTGGAGCGCCTGCGGATGGAGCGCTTCCAGCCGAAGCTCGGCGAGTGGGAGGACGGCGAAGGCGGGACGATCAAGTTCACCCAGAGCGAGGCGGAGGCTGAGTCGGACGGGTCCGCGCCGATCCTGGTGGCCGGCGAGGAGGCGGGGCTGGAGCTGCCATTCGGGTGCCGGGAGGGCATCTGCCACACCTGCATCGGAAGGCTTTGCTCGGGTCGCGTCCGCGACCTGCGCAACGGAAAGATCGTCGGACAGGAGGGGGAGATGGTGCGCACGTGCATCAACGCGCCCGAGGGCCCGATCGAGATCGCACTTTGACAGTCGACGGAAAGGGGATGGCTTGACCACCGACATCGAGAGCCCGCTGGCGCGGCTCAGCGAGGAGCAGATCGAGGAGTTAGGGCGCGAGTTCGACGCGATCCACGACGAGGTCTATTCCGACCTCGGTGACCGCGACCGGCGCTACATCACGAGCATGATCGAGATGCACCGCCGGTTAGCCGTCATAGGCCGTGCGTTGCTTCTCGGCTCACGGTTCTGGCCGTCACGGCTCGCCGGAACCAGCGCCCTATCGGCGGCCAAGATCCTCGAGAACATGGAGATCGGGCACAACGTCCTGCACGGCCAGTGGGATTGGATGAACGACCCGCAGATCCATTCCTCCACGTGGGATTGGGACACCGCCTCCACCGCGGAGGCCTGGAAGCACTCCCACAACTACGTCCATCACACGTATACGAACATCATTGGCAAGGACAAGGACCTCGGCTACGAGATCATGCGGATCGATCCGCATCAGAACTGGCACCCGGTCTACCTCGCCCAGCCCTTCTACAACGTGCTCCTGATGTTCCTGTTCGAGTGGGGCGTGGCGGTGCACGATCTGGACTTCGAGGCGATCCGCAAGGGCGAGAAGTCGAAGAAGCAGCTCCGCCGAGAATTGAAGGGAATCGCGGGCAAGGCCAGGACGCAGATCATCAAGGACTACATCGCATGGCCCCTGGTGAGCGCCGCCGCGGCAGCGGCTGTCCAGTTCGGCTTCGCGGCATTGCGTAGCGACAAGCGGAGGGAGACCAGCCCCCGGCGCTGGCTATCCCGGCGATCACGGCGCAACGAGCGCCTTCGCGAAGCGGCCGGCAGCGCGATCGCGGCCGGTAGCGAGGCGTTTCGCAACACGGTGCGCGCCGACGTCACGGCGAACATCGTCCGCAACATCTGGGCGTACGCGATCATCTTCTGCGGCCACTTCCCGGACCAGACGTACACGTTCACGCAGGAGGAGGTCGAGGACGAGACGCGCGGTGCGTGGTACGTGCGCCAGCTCGTCGGCGCCGCCAACATCGAGGGAAGCCCGTTCTTCCACGTTGCAAGCGGCAATCTGGGCTACCAAGTCGAGCACCACCTCTTCCCGGACATGCCCAGCAGCCGCTACGCGGAGATCGCGCCTCGGGTGAAGGAGATCTGTGAGCGATACGAGCTCCCGTACAACACGGGACCCTTCCTCCAGCAGCTCGGGATGGTGCAGCGCACGATCCTGAGGCTGGCATTCCCGGGTGGGACGCCGCGGCCGAAGCCGCCGCCGTTTCACGGGGAGGACGAGGAGCGGGTCGCGTCTCGAAATGGCGACGGCCGCGCTCCCAGCGCCGAGAGAGGGGGAAGCGGAAGCTCCGGACCCGAGCAGGATGACCCCGGGGTGCGCGTCTCGATGCCCGCGAGATCTTCTCCCGGGTGAAGGCGGTCGCGGACGCCACCACGGGCGCGAGCGTCATCGGTGGTCCGCCCGTCCCGATAACCGGCAGCGCTCGGGCGAGCTGGGGACCACCGCCACCGCCCGGAACACCGCCCGCCGGCGCGCCGCAGGCGAGCCATCCAGACTCGGCCGGCTGAGTTCTACGGAGCCTCGAGCGCCTGCCCACGGCGGCGCCGCTCTTCAACTTCGAACTCCTCCAGGTCCTGGAGGCCGCCGATCTCGTATTCACCGACCACGTCGGCCGGAACGCAGAACTCTCGGTAGGGCTTCTCGCGGTCGATCCGCTCGTATGGCTCGACCTGCTCGGCCGGGATGTCGAGCCATAGCGCGACGTCCGGGGCGGGGCCGAGCCGGGGGCCGACGTCGTCCTCGCCCGCCAGACATCGATCGGACAGCCACACGCCGATCAGGATCTCGCGATCGTCGTGGATGACCTCGGTGTCCTGGAAGCCCTCGTCGCTGATCCGCTCGGCCGAGCCGCGGTCGGTCACGTGGTAGAGCCGCATCGTGGGTGGTCGATACCCACGAACGCTCGGTGCCAAGCGCGTTATACGGTCTGGAGCATGGGGGCTTGCAGGATCGTGCGATGTGTGACATCGTTTGGCACGGTGACGGTGCAGTTGCGCCCGAGCTGAAAGGATCAAATACGGCGGAGGTCGGACCCTCCCGTAGCTAGGCGTTGGACGCGCCGGAGGTGGCCGGCATGCCACTCATGCACTGTCCGCACTGCGGGGCGGAGAACTTCACGATGGAGGGCTGGGAGGACCTCGATCACTGCACGTCGTGCGGGAAGCCCCTGGGCGAGCCCGTCAGGGATCCACTCGACACCATGCGCTATGCGGGTGGCCGCGGCCGAGCGAGCCGCGGGCCCCAGGCAAGCAAGGGCCAGAACGCGCAGAGGCCCCGCCCCGCCTAGCGCGGCGGGGCCTCTCGCGAACGACGGGAATTTCGCCGCCTACGGCTTGGCGACGAAGTTCAGGGTCTTCGACGTTGCGAAGGTCGACGACGCCGTTCCGTTGCCGAACTGGCTGACGTTCCACATGAGGTTGGCCGTCGATGGATCGGGCGTCACCGCCGCGTAGTCGCCCCAGCGGCACGGGTTGGGTGCCGGCGCCGTACAGTCGAAACCGGTGAGCGGCTTCGTGCCGTTGAACACCGCCACCTGGCCGGACTGCGCACCGGTTCCGACCTTGGACACCATCTTGATTGACGGGAACGTCGTCGATGAGCTCGTGTTGAAGTTCATCAGCATCGAGTTCCCACGGGCATTGGTGCTCCCGCCGACCTGACGGTTCGGGGCGATCGCGCCATTGAACTCGTACAGGGACGGGCTCGTCGCCTTCCCGCTCTGAATCAGCGAGTGCGTCGCCGGGTTGATCTCGTACCAGCGCACCTCGGCGCCGGCACCGCCCTTGACCGTGTGCTGCGTCCAGAGCGCGAACTTGCTCCCGTGTCCGGGGTCGATCGCGGCCTGGGCCTGGGTGTTGCGGGTGTCGGAGCTGTCGATCTTGAACGACGTCCCCTTCTGCGGGACCGACGGCGGGATCGTGTAGCTCGGCACCGTCACAGTCGTCGGCGTGGTGCCGATGACGGGATTACCGGTGCTGCTGCGCGTCACCTGGTACAGCTTGAGCTGCGTGCTCGGCAGCCCCAGGGTCCGGGCGACGGCCCAACCGGTCCCGAACTTGAAGGACGTTGCGGCCGGACACGTGCTGCCGCCGCCGGGCTTCGAGATCGCTTGGATATCGGACCCGACGAAACTACCGCTCGAGTTGAACAGGTTCGTGCCGATGATCGCGAAGAACTTGCTGTCGCCGAGCTTCGGATAATCCGGGAACGTCGCATTGAATCCGACGTTGTACTTGCACCAGTCGGCGGCGCTCGTCGGCGTCGCCGTCTTGCTGAACCCGAACGCGACGCGGTTGTCGGAACTGCTCACGACGGCGTCCGACGCGAAGTAGAACCGGTTCGTCTGTGCGTCCCACATGATCTGCGGGTCGAACACACTGACCGAGCTCGGTGCACCGACCAGCGAGTTCAACGTCCCGGTGCCGATCGGGGTGTTGCTCGTCTTGTTGTAGATG
>VAYL01000090.1:5591-6026 GCA_005884305.1 Actinomycetota bacterium | reverse complement strand
CTCGGCCACGACCGCCGGGTCCGCGTCCGCGTCCCAGTCGAGGTCGAATTCATCCGCTTCGGGAAGGTTCGACAGGTTGGCAACCATCGCGGTGGGCGACGCGTCGAGCCTGTGGCCGGCTGACTCCAGGAGGGCTGCGGCCTCGCGGTCGTCTTCCGGCACCCAGACCGTCCAGGCGCGGACTCCGGCCTCGTCGTATGCGCGCGCCATCTCGTCGAGGCCGGCCGCTAGCGCCTGAGCGTCGCGGTATCCGACCGAGTTGACGATCGACGCATATGGCACCGCCGGGCACACCGAGGCCACCACACCGTCACGCTCGACGACGCTCGAGTTCTCGCCGCCCGCGCCGGTCAGGCGGGCGAACGACATCAGGGCGCCGCGATGCCGTTCGATCGCTGCGGAGCGGTCCATGCTCGTTCGTACCGTAGGGCGCGT
>VAYL01000090.1:0-5548 GCA_005884305.1 Actinomycetota bacterium | reverse complement strand
CGGCGATCGCGCGGTCGTTGACCTCGCGCGTGGCCGCCGTTCGCTCATCGCCGTCGCCTGCGTCCAGGACGCGTCCGTCGCGCAGGACGTTGTCGAGCATGATGAGGCCGCCAGGGCGCAGCAGCCTCAGGCACTCCTCGTAGTAGTCCGGATACTCGGTCTTGTCGGCGTCGATGAAGGCGAAGTCGAAAGGCTCGTCCGCGGGCAGCTCGCGCAGCGTGTCGAGCGCCGGCCCGAGCCGCAGGTCGATCCGGTCCGCGACGCCCGCCGCGTCGAAGTAGCGGCGCGCGATCTCGGTCCAGTCGCCGCTGATGTCGCAGGTCACGAGCTTCCCGCCGTCGGCAAGACCCCGGGCGATGCAGATCGCAGAGTAGCCCGTGAACGTGCCGAGCTCGAGCGCGCGCCGCGCCCCGATCGCCCGCATCAGGAGCGTCACGAAGGCTCCCTGCTCCGGTGCGATCTGCATGATGGAAATGTCGCCGAGCCGCTGGGTCTCGTCCGCCAAACGGCGCAGCGCATCGTCCTGGCGGGCGCCGTGCTCGACGACATAGCCGTAGAGCTCTGGCGTCAACGTTATGTACTTGTCCGGCACTAGCGGCGCCCGAGGGTCGCCGAGAACCCCGCCGCCAGGCCCGTCAGCCCGCCGACGATGCCGGCCCACCAGTTCGCGTAGTCGTTCACGACCGGCAGGAGCAGCAGCACGGCTGCCGCGACCACAAGCGGGATGGTGTCCAGCTCCTCGGTGGGGTCGTCACGCGCGTCGGCGCGGCGGATCATTACCCACGCACCCAGCGCGCCGAGCGCGACGCCGTTGCCGCCCGCCGCGAAGGTAAACCCGTCCCCCAGCGCGTCGTCGAGCCCCTGCGCCGCGAGCGCCCCCAGGGCGCCGCAGGCGACGAGGAGTAGGGCCGTGGGCACCGCGCCGAGCCGCCGCTCGAGCCCCGGCACGAAGAGCGCCATCGCAACGCCGACCGCGAACAGGTAGCCGATGTCGTTGTAGACGAACGGGGCGGCCAGGTAGTGCCACCATGGCGTCGTCCCCGCGAAGCCCTCGATGGCGCCGAGCTGTTCCAGGGTCAGGTTCGAGCCCCGGTCCACGATGACGATGGCCGCCGGGATCAGGATCGCCGCCAGGGTCACGTACGGGCGCTCGACCGCGAGCGCGAGGCGCCGCATCCGCTCGCGCCGCTCGCGCCGCTCCGCCGAACGGCGACGCCGCCGGTCGCGGCGGGTCTCCTGCGGGGCGAGGGCCTCGCCGCGGCGCTCGAGCTTCGGCGCGCGCTTTCGGAGCCGCGTGCCGCAGTACGGGCACTCGGTGACGTACGGACTCACCTCCGAACCGCAGCTCTTGCAGACGACACTCAGCTCCGTCTCGGCCACACCCCGAAGATTAGCCCGGCTTTGAATTGGTCAGCAGCGCGTGTCGGCGATCATCTCCTTCCAGGGCCGACAGGTCGCCGTGGCGCTCCCAGTGGCGAAGCTGGCGGTGGGCCCCCGTTCGGCGCCGCAGAAGGTCGTCCAAGAGGTCGAGCTCAGCGGAGCAGCCGAGATCCCTAGCGTCGTCCGTCAGCCCCTCCACGAGGCTGGCCGCCATCCGCTCTGCCTGTTGCTGCTCACCGGCGAAGAAGTCGATCAGCTTGCCGTCCATCCCGCGCAGCGCTGCGCGCACCTTGTTGTCGTCGATCAGCTCCGAGGGGAACTCGCCAATCGGCTCCTGGGCGTCATAGAGGGAGCTGAAGCGGTGCGCGAGCGAGATCGTGAGCGCGGCCAGGGCGATCGTGTGTTCCAGCGTCGTCTGCTGGTCGAAGATGCGGGTCTCCACCGTTCCGAGGTTCGGGTGCGGCCGAACGTCCCACCACAGATAGGTGTAGTCCTCGATCGCCCCGCCGCGCATCATCTGCTCGACGCGGTTCGAGTAGGTCTCCCAGCTGCCGTAATGAGGCGGGATGCCCGCCCTTGGGAAGGCGCGGAATACGGGCGTCCTTGAGGACATCATCCCGGTGAGCTCGCCGCGCCAGAACGGCGAGTTCGCCGACAGCGCGAGAAGCAGCGGCAGGAACAGCCGGATTCCGTCGGCGACATAGATCGCGCGGTCCGGGTGCTCGATCGCGACGTGCACGTGCGTCCCGAAGATGAGCTCCCGCCGCGCGATGAAGCCGAGCTCGTCGATCAGGTCTTCGTAGCGCTGGCGCTCGACGATCTTTTGGTCCTCCCAGTGCGCGAACGGATGCGTCCCCGAGGCCGCGACGCTCATGCCCTGCGCTCCCGCGACCTCGATGAGCGTGCGCCGCAGCTTCCGCAGCTCTTCGCCGGCCTCCCCCACGCTCTGGCACGGCTTCGTCGCGATCTCGAGCACGGACTGCATCAGCTCGGGTTTCACCTGGCCGTCGAGCTCACGCGGGACCGCGTCGAGGATTCCCTCGATTCCCTGCACAAGGCTCAGATCGCCCGGATCCAGGAGCATCAGCTCCTCCTCGATCCCGATCGTGAACGGCGGGCCGTTGAAGCGATGGTCGAGCATTAGTCTGCGGCCGCAGCCGCCGGGCGCCCATTGGGTGCGCCTTTATTATCCGGGTCGGTCCCCCGGCAAACCCGGGTGTACGTTTGCAAGAGAAAGGGAGCGCCGAGCGACATGGAGATCAAGACCGCAGCCGAACAGAAGTCACTTCTCACGACCCTCGCGCCGGGCAAGCGCACACGCCTGCGGCGGCTTCTGTTCGAATTCGGCCCTGGGCACGGGACCTTCCTGTTCCTGCCGATCGACCAGGGAATCGAGCACGGCCCGCGGGACTTCTTCCCCAACCCGGCCTCCAAGGACCCCGAGTATCAGTTCCGCCTCGCCGCCGAGGCCGGCTACTCCGCGATCGCCTGCCAGATCGGCCTGGCGGAGAAGTACTACCCCGACTACGCCGGCCAGGTCCCGCTGATCCTGAAGGTCAACGGCAAGACCGACATCCCGCCGTCGGACGACGCTCTCTCCACGACCAACGCGTCGGTCGAGGACGCGGTTCGTCTGGGCGCCGACGCCGTGGGCTACACGCTCTACGTCGGCTCGCCGCGCCAGGACGTCGACCTGCATCAGCTGAAGGGCGTGCGCGAGGAGTGCGACCGCTACGGGATGCCGCTGGTCATCTGGGCGTATCCGCGAGGCGCGGCCATCGACAAGAAGGGCGGCCACGTCTCCTTCTACGCGATCGACTACGCGGCACGCCTCGCGATGGAGATGGGCGCCGACGTCGTCAAGCTCAACCTCCCCAAACTCGACCCCGAGAAGGACAAGGACGCTCCGGCGCCCTACAACGAGCTTCAGGTGACCGAGGAGGAGGCCGTGCGGCAGGTGGTTGAGTCCGCCGGCCGCTCGCTGGTGGTCCTCTCAGGCGGCTCCAAGATCGACGACGAACAGCTCCTCCAGCAGACCCGCTACATCATGGAGGCGGGCGGCTCGGGCGTCATCTACGGCCGCAATGTGTGGCAGCGCGAGCACTCCGAGGCGCTCGAGATCATCGAGCAGATCAAGGAAGTGCTGCTCTCGTCGGTGACGCGCATTCCTTAGCTTCGGCCCACGCGTGGGCGGCGGCCGCGGAGCGGCGTGCCGAGAAGACCCTTCCGCATCCATGCATCGGGGCTGGCGCGTCTCGCAATCCCTGCTCGACAGTCTTCTCGGTCCCGCCCCTCCGCACCCGCCGCTCGTTGCTCCACTTGCCCTCCCCCGGGGGGCGCGTCACCGGCGTGAGCGGTTGGTAAAGGCATGACAATGAAGTCGCGGCCGGGCGTCGGGTCCCTGTTACTGCTTGCCCTCGCTTTCTGGCTACTCATCCAGGGCTGCGGCTCCGATGGGGGCTCCACCGGCGACGCCGGGCCCCCAGCGGGCAGCTCTGTCATGGCTCGGGTTGTCCGGGTCGTCGACGGCGACACGATCGTCGCTCGCGTCGATGGGCGGGATGAGTATGTGCGCTACATCGGGATGGACACGCCCGAGACCGTCAAGCCCGATACGCCGGTGCAGTGCTACGGGCCCCAGGCCAGCGATGAGAATCACCGGCTCGTCGAGGGGCGGACGGTGCGGCTCACCTTCGACCGTGAGGTTAGGGATGACTACGGGCGGCTGCTCGCGTACGTACATGTCGGGAAGGAGTTCATCAACGCCGAGCTCGTGCGCGATGGGTTTGCCCGGACGCTCCCGATCGCGCCCAACACCTCGCACGCCGGCGAGTTCCAGCGGCTGGCGAGCAAGGCCGCAAAAGCCGGTCGGGGACTGTGGGGAGCGTGCTGATGCTTAGTGCTTGTTGACCGAACGCTAAAAGGGCGCTCGTAGCGATCGGTGCTTGGCGATATGGCGGTTGTGCGGGATTTGTCTGGTAATTTCCGCTCGCGTCGCGGTGCTTGGCTCAGCGCGACTCACTGGCACAACCCGTTCTTCCTGGAGCAGCGCGATGAAGATGCATGACAGCATTTCGCAGTTCGAGCTTGCCTTCGAGCAAGAGGCTGCGCTCGAGCGCCGGCGCAGGGAGCAGCTTCGCCGGCGAGCTGCCGCCCGGTCACGGGCGCGGCGCATTCAGCGGACCGAGCAGCACGGCAAGGTAGCGTTCAGCGTCCTCGTCGTGGCGCTCACGGTGACGGTCGTCGTCGTGACCGTCGTGATGTTCGAAACGCTGGCTTGGCTTATGGGCTAGCGGCTCGCTAGCCCAAGCCCAAACACCTAGTCAGTCGTCGCTAGTCAGTCGTCGAAAGGTCGCCGAGCGCCTTGTCGACGTGCTTGCTCGCTCCCTGGTTCTCGGACATCTGCTCCTCCTTGATGGAGAGGTATACCTCCTTGCGGAATACCGGGACGTCCCGCGGAGCCGTGATCCCAAGCCGGATCTTGTCCCGCGACACGGCAAGGACTGTTACCTCGACGTCATCGCCAATCATGATGCTCTGATTCGTCTTTCTAGTCAGGACGAGCATCTCGCCTCCATTCGAGTGAACCGGCCGCTCGGGCCGCCATCTGGGTCCAGAGTAACCACTTGGGCGGCGCGCCGCCACCGACAACCGTCAACGGGCCTTCAGTTAGCATCACCCGCTCGCGGGGAGCCGCACCTATGGCCAGGAAACCCCTTCGCTCACAGCTGAACCAAATCCGCGCCTGGGTGCGCCAGGGGCGCACTGACGCGTGGATCGCGCACCAGCTCGACGTCTCGGCCTCGGAGCTGCGCGAGTTTCGCCGCCGGCACGAGCTCTCGCCCGAGGGCGAGGATGCCGGCGAGGTCGAGCTCCGCGACGAGATCGAGGCGGAGATCGAGGCGCTGAGCGAGGCCGAGGAGGAGGAAGAGGAGCCCGAGGGGGACGAGGCCGAGGCCGACGGAGGCGAGGAGAAGCCCGAGGGCGAACCAAGCGGCGGCCGGCGCCGGCGCCGCAGGCGGCGGCGGCGCGGCGGTGGTGGCGATCGTGCCGGCGCCGGGATGCAGGCCACGTTCGACCACGGCGACACCGACGGCTACGGCCTATGGCTCGATCCCGCCGTCCAGGACGACCCGGTCTACAGCGAAAACTGGGCCGGACACAGGAA
>VAYL01000263.1:1850-2363 GCA_005884305.1 Actinomycetota bacterium | reverse complement strand
CCGGTAAACGCCTAATTCCGAGCCCACGAGGTCCGGGAGCGGGGGAACCAGATCGTTTGGGGCGAACCCACTACGTGGGAGCGCTGCTTCTTCAGCGCCAGCCCGACAGCTAACCCCGCCGGCCGACGAAGGAGACTGGCTTGACGCGCACACGCATGAGGGCAGGGATCGTCACGGCGGCGGCGGCGTCCGCAATCGCACTCACGGCCCTAGCCCCGGCGAGCGCAAGTTCGGGCACCTGCGACGGCGGCTCCGGCGGCACCGCCGCGACCGGCTCGGGCTCGAGCTGCAACAGCGGGCGGTACATCAACCCGTTCCGGCATCAAAGCTGGTACGCGGGCCGGATCGACATGGGCGTCGACTACATGCCGAATCACCGCTACCCCGTGCGAGCGATCGGCAAGGCCAAGGTCATCGGATCTGACAGCCGCTCGGGTTGGCCCGGCGGTCACTTCGTCTGGTACAAGCTCTTGCGCGGCGACCACGAGGGGAACATCATCTACGTCGCCGAGA
>VAYL01000263.1:0-1697 GCA_005884305.1 Actinomycetota bacterium | reverse complement strand
GGACGTGATCAAGCCGGTCCGCCACGCGCCGGACTACTCAACCGGCAAGCGCTGCTAACGGCAGAACACCTCCATGGTGAAGCGGCGTAGCCGCTTACACCCGAGCGCTTGCGCGTTGGCGCGGCCGGTAGCCTCACCGCCGTGGAAGCGAAGCGCGCCGGACAGGTAGTCGAGATCAACATCTCGCCCGATCCCGAGGTGCTGCCGAAGCCGGTGCCGCGCGTCCGGGCAGTGCCCGGCCGGGGACTCAAGGGCGACCGGAACTTCTTCGAGGGACCCGGCACCCAGCCCGAGCGCGATCGGGAGCTGACGCTGATCGCGACCGAGGCGCTCGACGCGCTCGCGGAGGAGAACGGCATCGAGCTGACGGCCGCCGAGTCGCGGCGAAACGTGGCGACGCGGGGAATCGATCTCAACGAGCTAGAGGGCAAGCGGTTTCGAGTCGGGGACGTAGAGTGCGAGGGCATCGAGCTCTGCGAGCCGTGCAACCACCTCCAGGGCCTGACCAAGCCGGGCGTCCTCCGAGGACTCGTTCACCGCGGGGGCCTGCGCGCGGCGATCCTCAGCGAGGGCGAGATCGCAGTGGGCGACACCGTCGCGCCGCTCACCGACACCCCTTAATCAGCGAGGCGGCGAAGGAATCGAACCTTCCAAGCGGTGGGCTGCACCGCCCTGCTGGCTTTGAAGGCTTGCATGCTGGTCTTGTGTTCTTGTGGGGTCCCGGCCCGCCATGGTCGGTTCTCACATTTTCACGAAGCAGAGGTGATGCATCGGGCTTTGAAAGGCTCAGGGAACCTCGGCGGGCTTGGTGATCACGACCACGTAGTAGATGCCGAGGAGGAACCGTTCGGTGTGGGGCGCGTCGAGATCATCGAGGTCCTCCCAGGGCCTGGAATAGGGATCCCCGGGGGCAAGCTTCACGAGCAGCCGCGCAACGGGATCGAGGATGCGCCCGAGCGCAGAGTCGGGGACGCCCGCATCCATCACTACGAGGCGACCGCCTGGCCTGAGCAGATCCCAGGCCCGGTGCGCGGCGGTTCGGGACGCTGGAATCACCGAATAGCTCAGGCTGAACAGGGCGGCATCGAAGGTTTCACCCCTCGTCAGTTCTGCGGCGTCCTGTCGGTGGAGCTCGACATTGGACCACTGGTGACGCTTGATCAGCCGCTGCGCCTCGGCGAGCATTCCGGGCGAGGCGTCGATTCCCACCACGCGGCCCGTGGGACCAACCGCTTCGAGGAGATAGGGGAAGTTACGCCCGGTGCCGCAGCCCACCTCGAGCACGCTCGCGCCCGAATTGACGCCCAGCGCCCGCGCAGCGCGGCGGCGTGCGCCGCTGTGGATCGCGAACAGCGGCTCGAGCCAGGCATAGACGCGTGCCAGCCGGTCGTAGCGGCGGGTTATCTGTGCTAGCGGAAGCTGCGAGGCCATCTCGTCGCTGATTGTCGCTGTCCGCGCTCACGCTGGCTGCGCCTGCCTGAGAACACTTCTGCTTTCACGCGAAAGCAGAACGAACGACCCGCTGATCGGCTCGCACTCTTGACGCCAGGGTCCGGCCCGTGGAGATCTTCATCGCAGACGGTGCCGTGGTAGCCGCGATCGGTCGAAGCGAGCCATCGCTGCACACACCGACGCGCTTCGGGGTTGAGCCCGGAAGGCCAGGGTACCTAGTAGGCGCGGAGTAGCAGGCGAGTGCA
>VAYL01000135.1 GCA_005884305.1 Actinomycetota bacterium | reverse complement strand
GCAGCTGCCTTCTGTACTCTGAATCGCGGGTGCAATCAGGGCCTTCGCAAGCCGAACGCCGCCGTGCGCGGCCTCGGGGCAAGCCGGTGCGCGTGTCCCCCGACTTCCACGAGGCGGTCGAGCTGATCGGCAAGCGCTGGACCGGGGCGATCGTCTGGGCGCTGTCGGAGCGCTCCCACTACTTCGCCGAGCTGACGCATGTGGTTCCGGGTCTGTCCGATCGGCTCCTGTCGCGGCGCCTCCGCGAGCTCGAGTCCGAGGGCGTCGTCGAGCGCAACGTCCACGCGGGCACGCCGCCGCGCGTCTCGTATGCACTGACCGAGAAGGGAAGGGCATTGCGCCCGGCCATTCGCGAGCTGCGCGCCTGGGCGCAGCGCTGGAACGGCACCCACTCCTGAGCTACCAGTCGCGCGGATTGCCCGGCGGGATCTCGTCGCGCACGAGGACCGCGTCGATGACCTCGACCGGGACCGGTCCGGTGGTCTCGCGGAAGAGCTCCAGCTGATCCGGTCCAAGAGCGCTGAATCCCGCCTCCACCGCCCGGAGGTAGGGCGCCAGGACCACCGCGCCCGCCGGGGGTGTGGGCGCAAAGTTCTCGGGCTTTGCCGCGAACGTGACCACGCGCTCGAAACCGGAGGCCACGGCGTCGGTCACCTCCACGCGCCCGTACCGGATCTCCCGAGCGTCCAGGCGGTCGAGCTCCGCCTCCGATATCTCGATCAGGACGCCGTTCGGGCCGTCGTCGTCCAGGACCCGCTGGATGTTGAGTCCCAGGCAATGGCTCGGTACGGCGCCGGTTTCGGCGTGGGCGAACGTCTTCTCCGTCGCCCGGTTGTCGCGCACCTGCGACCAGCGGCGCCGCCAGCCTGCGAGGCGGGCAGTCCCGGCCTGTTCCACGGGCCGGCCAAGCGTCGCTTCGGCGCTCGGGATGCTCACCAGCGAGCCGTATGCGAAAAGCGCAAGGGATGTAAGTGAGGGGGCGTTAGCCCCCGAAGCTGGCTGGTGCCGTTGCAGGTATTCGCTCAAGAACTCACTGCCCACTGCGGCTTCCAGCCGGGGTTGCCGCACAGGCGCGCCGCCGCCGGGCACCCGTGGCAGAGCGCGAGATGCGGCGTATCGGTGCGCCCGAAGTCGCCTGCGCGAATCCGGCCGATGAGGCCCTCGACGCGCTCGCGCGCACCGCGCAGTCGCGATTCGTCATAGGTCTCCGTAACCGTGCGCGCCGGGTCCTCGAGAAAGCAGTACGCCGCCCGGATCGGCCCAGATCCGTTGCCAGTCCCGCGCTCCACCGCGAGGGCGTAGATGTCGCGCTGGATCTCGTAGCGACCCGCCAGCTCCGCGGGATCCGCTCCCTCGAGAGCATCCGTCTTGAAGTCGAGGACCAGCGGACCGGCGTCCATCTCGGCGAGCAGGTCGATCTTCCCGCGGACGACGGTGCCGCCCAGATCGAGCAGGAACGGCACCTCCGGGCGCACGCGAGCGCCGCCGTCACGCAGGCCTTCCGCGAGCTCGGAGGAGAGCCAGCCTTTAACGAGCGTCGCCACCCGCTCGCGAGCCGCCTCGTCGCCGGCGAGACCCTCACGAGCGAGCACCCGCTTCACCTCGTCATCGGTCACCGGTGCCCACGATCGGCGGGCGGCAGCCTCGAGGACCGCATGGACGGCGCTGCCGATCGCGAGCGATCGCTCCCGCGGCCCGAGACCGGGATGCAGCAGTTCGTCGCCCTCGACGGCGTCATCGAGCTCGGGCTCGCCGTCGGATGCCGCGAGCTCGGCGGGCGAGCCAAGACCCAGTATCCGCTCGACGTAGAAGCGGTAGCCGCACCCGGCGTAGCTCGCAAGCGCCGAGTACGAGAGATGGCCGGCCCCCTGAGGCGCCGGCGCGCCGGCCAGCAGCGGCTCCGACGGCCCGGCCGGCACCGCGAGCGGCTCCGTATGCGCCTCGGATCGCTCCCGAAGCTGCTGCGCCCGCTCCGCGCTCGGGCGCTGGATCTGGACCCGGACCATCGGCGCGGGACCGCCCGCCTCGCCGCCGCCGACCGCGGGCGCTCGGGGAAGCTCGAGCTCGCCGTCCTCGCCGGTCCATCCCCGTCCATGCAAGGCGGGCAGGAGGATCTGGAGCGCCGTGCATGAGCGCCCGAGCCGCTCCGGCGCCTCCTCCGCCGGCAGGCGGCAGGTCCCGCTGATGATAAGCCGCTCCTGGGCCCGGCTCGCGGCAACGTATGTAAGCCGGAGCGCCTCCTCGACCTCCGCGGACGCCTCGGCATCGCTCAGCTCCACCAGCTGCCAGAGGCGCAGCGAGTCGCCGGCCGCCACCGGCAGCCGCATCCCGAACGGCGCGCCGGTGGGGTCACCGACGGGTCCCGGCAGCCGGCCAACGATCAGGTCGGGGTGAGCAAACCCGGCGCCGAGCCCGCGTCCCATGTCGGCGACCGCCACGACCGGGAACTCGAGCCCTTTCGCAGCATGGACCGTCATCACCCGCACGCCGTCGTGGCCCTCGACCTGCACGGCCGCCATCCCCTCGCGCTCGTCGCGCCGGGTGCGCTCCTCGGCGAAGTCCAGGAACCCGCGCAGGTCGCGGCCATCGTGCTCCTCGTACTCGGCGGCGAGCCGCATCAGCTTCCGCACGTTGGCCATCCGCCGGGTCCCATCCTTCAACGCGAGGATGGCGAGGTCGTAGTCGAAGGCGGTGATCACGCGATCGACCAGCGCGTCCAGCGGACGCAGCGGCGCCTCTGCGCGCAAGGCTGTCAGCACGTCACGGAAGCGCTCGAGGCGCTCGGCGTCCTCCGCCGGCATCGCCGCCGGCCATGTCGCGTCGACGATGGCGGGCCACACGTGCCGCGGGCGACCCTCGTCGTCGCGTGCTCCCTGCCGCAGGAGCCACAGCGCGTCGGCGCTCACACCGGACGCCGGCGAGGCGAGCGCCCCGAACAGGATCTCGTCGTCGAGCGGGTTCGCGATGACGCCCAGCAGCCGGATCGTGTCCTCGACCTGTTGCTGCGACCAGTAGCCCCGGCCGCCCACCACGTACGGCGCGAGGTCGGCCCGCGCCAGCGCCTCCTCGAACGCGTCCACGTGAGTGAAGGCGCGAAGCAGCACCACCATGTCGCCGCGATCGACCCCCTGGGAGCGAAGCTCGGCCAGGCGCTGCGCGAGGAACCGCGCCTCGGCCACGCACGCGGTCCCGGTCTCGCCCGGCGGCAGTTCGAGCTCGACATCGTCGGCGCGCCAGCCCCGGCTCGCTCCGTCGCCCGAGGTATCTGTGATCAGGAATTCGATCGCCGGACCGCCGCCGGGCGGCTCGCCATCGGTCTCGAGCCCGGCCTCGAGCGGTGCGAACGCATCCCCGAACATCGCCGCGCCCATGAAGTCGACCGCGGCGAGCACGTCCGGGCGGGCACGGAAGTTGCCGCGGAGCGGCAGCTCGGCCACCGCAGGATCGCCCGCCGCGGCGCCGCGCCGCTCCCGAAAGATGTCGAGATCGGCGTGGCGGAACCGGTAGATCGACTGAAACTCATCCCCCACGACGAAGAGCCGCGTCTGCGGCCCGCACAATGCGTCGATCAGCGCCAGCTGGACCCGGTTTGTGTCCTGGAACTCGTCGACCATCACATGGGCGAAGCGCTCGCGCCAGGCCTCGGCGACCGGGCCGGCTCCGCTCAGCAGGTCGAGGGCGCGAAGCTCGAGGTCGGCGAAGTCCGCGCCAGCGCGCTCCGCCTTCAGCCGCCGGTACTCGCGGTCGTATGCCGACAGGAGCGCCTCGACGCTCTCCAGGCCCTCGCTCGCGCGCTGAGCCTCGCGCGGGGTGAGTTCGGCGTCATCGTCCTCCTCCTTGACGGAGCGCACCGGCGGGCCAGGATCCGGGAGTCGCGGCGGATCAACGCCCTGGCTTCGGAGCCGCTCGTGCGCTCCCACGACCATGTCCCGAAGGCGCGGCCCGTTGAACGCGGCCGCATACCGCGCCGTCTCGCTGCCGCCGTCGGCGATCACCTGCTGAAGCGCGCCGTCGAACGCCTGCGCCCGCAGGCGACTGGACTCGGCCTCGTCGAGAACGCGGAAGCGCGGATCCATGCGGGCCGCGATCGAGTGAGCCGCCAGGAGCCGCCGGCAGAAGCCGTGAATGGTGGTGATCCAGGACCGCTCTCCCTCTCGGGCCGCGCTGATGATGTGCCGCGCGCGCTCGCGATCCCCGCTCGCGGCCGCGGCTCTGGCCCGCTGCATCAAGCGGCCCCGGACCCGCTGTCGCAGCTCCGCGGCGGCACGCTCCGTGAACGTGAAGGCGAGGATCTCGTCGGGCCGATGCCCGTCGCGGATCACGCAGTCGCAATAGCGATCGACCAGGACGCCGGTCTTTCCGGATCCGGCGCCGGCCTCCGTGAAGACGTCGCGATCGCGGCGCTCGATCGCAGCGCGCTGCGCATCGGTCGGCTCGATCTCCAAGTCGTCGAGCGACGGCTGCTCGGTGACCATGAGCGCGAGTTGCTCCGCCCCGCTCACGACCCGTTACCTCCGTTGCCTCCGTCGTCGGGGCCGATCGCCCGCTCCAGGCGGCAGATCGGCTGGTAGGTGCACCACTTGGGGCACTGCCCCTGGTTGGGCTTGCGGTCGATTTCGCCGCGGCGCATCGCGGCCGCTCGTTCCTGCGCCCTCGTGACTCCCGCCGCCACCGCCCCTCGCACGTCGTCGGGATCGAGGATGTCGGTGCGCGTCAGGTCGAGACCCTCAGTTGCCTGGTCCGTGTCGGCGACGAACCCGCGGGGCCTGGGATTTCCGGACCCGCCGAGCTGGTAGTACAGGCCCCCAAGCGGCTCGATCCCCCACTGCTCGTGGATCGCCTGGGCGTAGAGCTGGAGCTGGAGCTTCCCCTCCTCGGCGAGCTTCGCGCCGGCGGTGACGCTCGAGGACGTCTTGTAGTCGTAGACGATCCCGGCGTTTCCGTCCGGCGTCACGTCCACCCGGTCGATCATCCCGTGGAGCGCGAGCTCGCCGAGTTCCAGCGGGGGCCGGTCGGAATCGGGGCCCTCGCCGAACGAAGCCTCGATCAGGTGCGGCCGAAGCTCGCTATCCGAGCAGCTCTCGCGCTCGAGCAGGCGGTCGAGCTGGGCGCGCATCCGCTCCATTGCGACGCGAGCGAGCGGGCGCCCCCTGTGGAGCCCGCGGGCCTCGGCCGCCTCGATGAGCAGCTCGTGCGCCCGCTCTCGCCAGCGTTCGAGGTCGCTGGGCCGCGGAATGCGATCATCGCCGGGCGGATCGCGATACAGGCGCTCGAGTACCTCGTGGACGATCGATCCCGTCGTGAGCGGCTCAGGCTCTGGATCGAGTCGCTGTGGCTTCAGCTCGTGATCGACGAACCAGCGATAGGGGCACTCGATCCACTTCTCGATCGTCCCCACCCCGACGGGATTGCGCTCGGCCAGCGCGGCGAGCACATGCGCCACGGCCAGCGGTCCCGGCAGCAACGGATCGCGCCGAGGCCCGATCGCCGCCAGTGCGCGGGCCAGCGCCCGCCCGCTCGGGGCGTCGGCGGGATCGAACGCCACGCGGTCGAGGCCCCGCACGCGCGTCAGCCGTTCCCGCGCCTCCTCGGGATCCGGCGCCAGCAGGTCGAGCACGTCGTCGACGAATGGCGAGCGCGTGGTGGGGCGCCCCTCCTCGTCCGAGCTGCGCCACGAGAGCCACAGCCGCTCGGTGGGCCGGGCGACGCACGAATGAAACAGATAGCGCTCCTCCAGCGCTGGGTCACGGCGGGTCAGCGCGGCCATGCCGAGCCGCCGCCGGCGCTCGTCGCCGAGGAGCGGGTCGACGACGTCGGGTCCGGGGAACTCGCCGTCCTGGAGCGATGCCACGAACAGGTGCCGGGCTCGCGCCGCGCGCACGCGGTAGGGGCTGAGCACGCGCACGCGGCCCTCGGTCGGGCCCCGCCAGAGCGGGACCCGTGCATCCTCGAGCGCCTCGACGGCGTCGGCGGGCGACGGGGCAGTGCAGCGCGGGAGGTCCTCGAGCGCCGCCAGCTCCTCCAGCGTCGCGGCGGCGACCTCGGCCGCTCGCACCTCGAGCGGTTCAAACGGAACGCCGTCCTCGCCCTCCGCCGACCCCGATCGGTCGACCGGCTCGAGGCCCTCATGAGGATCTTCGGCCAGCCGCCGCGCCTCGGCCGCGAG
This sequence comes from Actinomycetota bacterium, assembly GCA_005884305.1. Classification (GTDB taxonomy): domain Bacteria; phylum Actinomycetota; class Thermoleophilia; order Solirubrobacterales; family 70-9; genus AC-56. The sequence continues at coordinate 5,809 of VAYL01000135.1, read as the reverse complement.
CGTGCGAACCCAGGCCGCGGGCTCGCGTGCCTCCCGGAGCCTGATGAGCGCACCGGGCGGCCCGTTCCAATCGGCCATCGCCTCGTCGGCTGTTCGCAGGCCCTCGCGCCGAACCCGGCGCTCCACCCAATCCGCGATCGACTGGCTCGCCGCGCCTGGCCGTGCGCGCAGGAAGTCGATCAGGTGCTCGACACCGGCATCGGCGGCCGAGCAGCGGGCGAGCGCGATCATCCCCCGGCCGACCGCGGTGTGCGACAGGGGAACCGAGGCCTCGACCGCGACGGGGATGTCAAACCCGGCCAGCACCTGTCGGTAGAGCGACCCGTGGGCGTCGGGGCGGCGAAGGACGACCACGATGTCGTCCGGCGCGTCGCCGTCCGCCAACAGGTGGGCGATCTCGCCGCTCACCGCCTCGGCCTCGCCGCGCTCGCCCGCGCACTCGAGCAGGGCAAGCCCGCCGTCCGGCTCGACAGGCTTCTCCGGCAGCTCGAACAGCCCGCGATCGAGGGCTCGAAGCGTTGCGCTGGCGGTGTAACCCGGATCGAACGGAAGCTCGGCGGCCACCTCCGCTCCCAGCTCGTCGCGAAGCTGCGCCAGCAGCTTGGCGCGCGCGGCCAGGGCATCGTTGTCCTCGTAGTTCACGGCCACGGTGACGTCCGCGGCGGCCCCGAGCGCGCTCAGCATGTCGAGCTGTTCCTCCGTCAGATCGTCGAAGCCGTAGACGAGCACCGGCCGCCCGCCCCAGGCCTCTGGCCGCTCCCGCAGGCTTCGTGCCGCCGCGGCCGCCGCCGAATGGGCATCGTCCCGCCCGGCCACGTCCCGGCGCTCTACGTATCCGGCGTACAGGCCGGCGACCTCAGCCTCGTACTCGCCGCCGTCGAGCTCGGCCGCGGCCCGCGCCAGCTCATCCGGGCCGACGAGCCCCGCCTGGAGCTCACCGATCAGGCGCTCGAGGGCGGGCGCGAACCCAGCCTGGCGCGCCGATGCCGACAGCAGCCGCAGCTCGGCATCGCGTACGACGTTGCGCACGAGCGCGAGCCGCTGGGCGTCCGACAGGATCGGCCGCAGCGGAGCGCCGGTGGCAGCCGCGACCTCGTCGCGCAGGCGATGGAAGGTGCTGATGGACGCGCCGAGGAGCGCACCTCCGTCGCCGCACAGCTCACGCTCGAACCGCGCCGCGTCGTCGGCCGTGGGCACGACCAGGACCGGTTCCGAGGTGAGAGCCGCCTCGAGGCGTTCCCGGATCGCCCCCGCGCGCCCCGAGTTCGGAGGTCCCACGATTACCGAGATCGACATGCATTCCCAGCATAGGTCTGCGTACGGTTGTGTAAAGCGGCGACTGTGTCGCCTCAGCAGCAGGTGTCGTTAGGCGGCGAAGCCGCCTTGAGTGATTTGTTCCGTCGGACGCCCGGTCTATCTTCGCCGGGCCATGCCACTGTGCTTCATCGACCCGGCTGATGCCATCCGCGCGATCGCCGACTCCGTCGGCCGCGAGGCGCGACGGCAGCTCCTGGGCGAGGCCGTGCGCGCCTGGGTTGACGAGATCCCGGACGATGAGCTCGAGGCGCACTACGCGCGTGCGATCGCCGAGCTCGACGACGACGACATCTCGATTCTCGCCGCCTGGCACGCCTCGATGGACGTCGGCCACCCGGTGCCGAACCGCGACTTCCTTATGGGTGCATTCCCATCACTCGGTCAGCACCGGCGCGAGGCGCTCAAGCTCGCCGCGGGCTTTCGGGGCGAGGAGGCGGTCGATGCCGGGGTGACCGAGGAGCGCGCCCTGGAGACGGTCCTCGAGTGGCTGTCGCCGCCCCGACTGATGGAGCTCGCCGCCGAGGCGCTAGAGCTCTACGTCTGGGACCGGGTCGGCTCGGACAACTAGTTCGATCCGCGCTCGTTCAGCGCGGCTTCGATCTCCGGGATGGCCTGCTCGTTCGACTGGAAGTGCACGGCCCTCATACCCAGGTCCCGGGCCGCGTCGACGTTGTGCTCGACGTCGTCGACGAACAGGCAGTCGGCGGGCTCGATGCCGTCGCCCAGGCGCTCGATCGTCAGCTCGTAGATCTCACGCTCCGGCTTGCGCACGCCCACGAACGCCGAGTCCACCACCACTTCGAAGATCTCGTCGACCGGCAGCATCGCCCTCCAGAGTGGCTCCCACTCGCGGATGTTGTTCGTGAGCAGGGCGGTTCTCAGGCCTCGATCCCGGACGTCGCGCATGAGGCCGAGCATCGGCTCGTTCACCTCGAGCGCGTCGAAGTAGATCTCGCTGAAGCGGTGCAGCTCGGGCCGATGGCCGAGCTCCGGCTCCAGCTCGCTGGTCAGGGTCTCCAGGAAGTCCGCCTCCGAGATCCGGCCGCGTTCGATTTCGAACAGAGGGTGCTCGCTCTCGCGCTCGGCGATCCGCTGCATCGCGCGGCCAAGCGTGCCCGGCGCGATCCCGATCTCGTCCTGGAGGGCCATGAACGATCCGAGTAGGGGAGACGTCAGGACCCCGCCGAAGTCCGAGATGACCGCCTTGATCGCCACCCGCGCTCAGCCCTGGCGGAGGGTCTCGTATGCGCCTCGTCCGGCGATCCCGTCGCGGCGGAAGGTCATGGGCACGAATTGGCGGCTGCTGACCGGGCGAGGGTCCTCTGCCGGCTCGCGGTCGGCCGCGATGCGAAGTGGAGGGGAGTCGGCGTCCGGCCAGATCTCGATGCCGATCCGGCGCGGTTCCCGGGCTGGGTCGTACTCCACCGACACGAGCGCGTCCGACGGCGTGATCTGAAGTCCCTCGGCGTCGACGAACCGCGCGGCGACGGAATCGTCCCCGTGCCCCCGGGCGTCCCGCGGGCGGACAGCTGCGACTCCGAGGGTGGCGCCGTCCTCGAACGTCGCTCCGACGAGTCGGATTCCCTCCAGGCGGCTCCAGTCCGGCTCCGAACCCAGCTCCCAATCGCCGGCAACCGGAGTCCAGCGAAGCCGCACCTGCGTGCCGCCCGCCTCCAGGGAGATGTCCTGCGGCTCAGGGGTCGCCATCGCCGCTGGGGCGGGGCAGCCGCGGTTCAGGCTCGTTCACCTCGCGTGCGCTGCCCTCGTAGTCATACGTCGCCCCTGGCCTCGATCGCTGGCGGTAACCGTCGCGGGCCCGGGAGCCCCAGCGCGTGGTGGTGAAGACGAGCCCCGCGCGGCCCACGGCGATGCGGCTCACCAGGCCTCGGAACAACGCTCGGCTCGGCGGGATCAAGAGCAGGAGTCCGATCACGTCCGTGATGAACCCCGGCGCGAGCAGGAAGGCACCGCCAACGATCACCATCGCACCGTCGAAGACCTCCCGCGCGGGGATCCGACCGGCCGCGAGCGCCTCGTTGAACCGCCGCCAGGCGGCCCGACCCTGATGCCGCAGGAGAGCGGCGCCCAGGAAGCCGTCGAGGATCAGGAGGCCGATCGTAGGCAGGACGCCGATCGCCTCGCCGACCTTGATGATCACGTAGATCTCGGCGACCGGAAGGACGATGAACAGCAGGACCAGAAGCAGTGCCATATGTGTTAGCGCGGAGCTTTAGCTCCGCGACTGGCAGGTGCGGTTCATGTGTGTAAGCGTAGTGAGCGGCTCTCGCTACGATGACCTCATGGTCGATGGCAACGGCGCCGCGGTCACCGAAGACGACGTCTACGAGGCCCTGGAGGAGGTCATCGACCCCGAGCTGGGGCTCGACTTCGTCTCGCTTGGCCTCGTCTATGACGTCGAGATCAAGGACGCCGACGTCTACGTGACCTTCACGCTCACGTACCCGGGCTGCCCGATCGGGCCGCAGGTCTCGGAGCAGATGAAGGAGTTCGTCGGCGACGTCGAGGGCGTCGAGTCGGTCTATCCCAAGATGGTCTTCGACCCCCCGTGGACCCCGGACATGATGTCCGAGGACGCAAAGTTCGCGCTGGGGTACTGAGGGGCGAAGCAACCGGAGGTATCGGCCAGGCCAAGTCGAAGAAGCTGGAGGGTCGAAGCCGAAGAAGGCAAACGAGCGACCTGCGTCGAGGCGGGGGCGTTCCCGGAGCCCGCCTCAGCAGATCGCGGGGTTGCATTGGAGCCCGCGATCGGAAAGGATGACGCCCCGTGGACCGGCCTTCCGCCCACCGGTCGTGGCGCCGTGAGCGCCAAGCCCCTTACGCTACCCGCGGTCGCCGTGGCGACGTCCGCTGGCGCTGCTGCCGGCGACACGGCGAGCTCAGGCCGATTACTGAATCTCAAAGGAGGAGTAATTGAAGCGACTCATTCTGCTGACGATCGTCGCGCTGAGCCTGATGGCGGTGCCTGCCAACGCCGCATCCATCTTCGGCATCGCACCACACGTGCCGGACAGGACCCAGTCGCAGGACGACCGTCTCGCGAGCACCGGTGCCGACAACATCCGAGTCGTGGTGAACATCAACAACGTCCGACGGAGCGACGGCACCTACAACTGGACGCTGAGCGACGACCGCATCTACAAGGGCGCGACCGCTCAACTACAGCCCATAGTCATCCTCTCCGGGCTCACGACTTGGACCACGCAGACGTCTGCTCAGTGGCGCTCCTTCGTGGATGCCATCGTTCAGAGGTACAAGCCCGGTGGCACGTTCTGGCAGCAGCATCCGACGCTGAGCGTTCAGCCCGTCGTTTGGGTCGCAGGCAATGAGCCGAACGTTCCAAGGTTCTGGAAGGGGACGGTCGGCCAATTCGCGAGCCTGGTCCAATCGACCGCCAACGTCGCCCACCAGGAGCAGTACGGCGCGAAGGTCGTCGTCGGAGGCATGTCACCCAGTAACGGAGTGCAGTACCTGAGCCAGGTGCTGCCCAGAGTCAAGGCATCGTCGATCTTCGGCGTCGCCTACCATCCCTATGCGCCCGCCGCCGACGGCGCCACGGACTACGTGAGGCGGGTGCGCTCGACGCTCCTGGCCAACAACATGGGCACGAAGTCGATCTTGATCGACGAGGTCGGATGGAGCACCCAGGACATCGGCGAGCAGGCCCAAGCCGACCGGATGCAGGCCTTCTTCAAGTCGATGCACTCCTACCAATCCGCCTGGCATATCTACTGCGTGCTGTGGTACGGGTTCCAGGATTCGAACACCGGGAGCGGGATCGGGTTGAACAACTTCGGCGGTCTGTTCCGCGTCGACGGGACGGCCAAGCCGAGCTGGACCGTGTTCAAGTCCTTTGCGCGCCTGTAACCCGCGCTACGCCGGGGCGTCCGGCTCGGCGCTGACCGGCGCCGGCGTGAGCGCCGCGGCGGAGATCACGAGCGCGAAGGCGAGCACCCGGACGACGATGCCCAGGGAGTTGTCCGGCATCGGCTCCCCGAAAACGATCGGGCCCGCGGCGATCGTGAACAGGTTCGCGGTCACGCTCGTGACGGCGATGACCGGCACGGCCTTGCCGATCTGCAGGCTCCGCGCCGAGACGACCAGACCGGCGAGGGATGCGAGCGCGATCGCGGCCGCCAGCGGACTTCCAAGCACGGCGCCGGCGCCATCGCCCAGGTGGTGGCTGAGCGCCTTGATCGAGGTGTCCGAGGCGGCCCAGAAGAGACCGGCGGAGGCGCCGAGCACCACGCCCGCGTGCCGGCCCGAGCGTCCGGCAAATGCGACCGCCACGGCACCCACGATCAGCGCACCTACCCAGGGAACGAGGCGGCCGACGTCATAGGCGGAGTGGGCGCTGTCGCCGGTGCCGCCGATCGTGGCGGCGAGGAAGGCGAGCCCGAGCGCCGCCATCCCGACTCCGATCCACTCGCGGCGAGTGACCCGGTGGGCAAAGAGGCGGTCTGCGGTGACCGTG
>VAYL01000197.1:2481-7026 GCA_005884305.1 Actinomycetota bacterium | reverse complement strand
ATCGCCGATCTCCCCGCTCCCGAGCGCAACCGCGTGCTCGACAAAGCCCGCGCCATCGCGCCGAGGCAGCCCGACCGCTTCTCCTTCCCCTACACGACCGAGATCGAGATCCTCGATCGGGCCGCCTGACCTAGCGCTCCTCGCCTAGCGCTCCTCGCCGACCCGCCCCACCAGCCGCGACATCACCACCTGCGACCGCGTCCGGATCACCAACCCGTTCCGCTGCAGGTCCATGATCAGCCGCTCGAGCGCCGCGTTGTCCTCCGTCCGCACCCGCGCGATCGCATCCGGATCCCCGGTGACGCTCCACGCCTCCACCACCTCGGGATGCGAGCGCAACGTCTCCGCCACCTCGTCCAGCGTCGTTCCCGGCCGGTAGAAGCGCCTCGGTGTTCCACCCCATCGCGCCGTGGTCCACCACCGCGTGAATCCCTCCAAAGCGCCGCTCCTCCGCAGCCGATCCACCCGCCGCTTCACCGATGGCGCCGACAGATTCACCCGACGGCCGAGGTCGTCGTAGGTCCGCCGCCCGTCTTCCACCAGCAGCGACAGAATCTGCTTGTCCAGGGCATCCACGCGGCGAATTATTCCGCCGATCCGCACGGAATCGGGGATTGACGCCCCCGGGAGCCCTCCGTACCGTTAAGGAATGGAGAACGCGGTGGCGAAAGACGGAGGCACGCAGATGAAGACGCTCACGCAACCGAAGGTCGCACGCATCCTCTTCGACGAGTCCCATTCGGAGGCGTGGACCATTCGCCGCGAGCTCGCGGAGCAGATGCAGCCCGCGCACCCCGAGGACTCCTCCTACGCCGTCGCCGCCGCCAAGCTCGCCGGCCGCGACTTCGAGGTCCTCCCCAACGCCGACCGCCCCCTCACCCGCGAGACGCTCGCGTGCGCCGACGTGGTCGTCATCGCCCACCCCTCCGACCCGAAATGGGAAGCGACTACCAAGACCGGCCGTCCCACTCTCCGCGACGACGAGATCGACGCCCTCGACGAGTTCGTCCGCGGCGGCGGTGGGCTGATCATCCTGGGCGAGACCGAGCAGGACAAGTACGGCAACAACCTGAACGCCCTCCTTGCCCGGTTCGGCCTCGAGGTCGAGAACCGCACCGTCCAGGACTACGAGAACAACCACAAGGCGCCGTCGTGGGTTCTCGCCGAGCTCGCGAACGGAACCCCCAACGGCGCGGGCGCCAATGGCGACCGCGATCCCGCGGAGGGCCCGCGCAGCGTGGACCTCCTCGCCCGCGTCCACGACGCCTGCTTTTACCGCGCGGGGACCCTCGCCCTTCATAACGGCGGCCGCGTCATCGCTCGGACCTATGGCACCGCTTCGCCGCCCAACGCCCCGCTCGCGGCCGTCACCCAGCACGGCACCGGCCGCGTCGCTGTGCTCGCCGACTCCGACCTCTTCGGCGACGACTGCATCGGCGAGCTCGACAACTCCGAGCTGTGGATGAACCTCGTCTACTGGGTCGGCCAGCCCGCCTTCGGCGGCCTCGTGACCGTCACCGACTCACCGTCGGCCAGCGACCGCCGCTGGGCCGAGGTAAAGGAGGCCGTGGAGAAGCTCCGCGAGACGCAGGAGCCCGACGGCTCGGTCGACCTCTCAAAGCACGACGGCTCCCGCCTGGCGGAGCTCGTCGAGAGCATCTGCGGCGCCGTTGCCGCCTTGGGCCGCCACTTCCCCCACCAGCGCGAATACATCGAGGCCGTCCGCGCGGACATGCGCCACTGGGCGAACTCAGGATTCGAGAAGCCGGACTTCATCCGCTCGACGGAGGCGTTCCACCCCGAGCGCGACCGCCGCGACGGCATCGAGCACCTGGCCCTCTTCCCGATGTACAAGCAGAACGTGTCGAGCGACACGTGCTTCGAGGCGCTCATCGTCCGTGTCCCGTGGCCGGACTTCGTCGCCGACATCGAGTCATCCGGCTACGACAACCCGAAGTTCGTCCCCCTGAACTTCGTCGACTACACCTCCGGTTACGACTCCGAGTGCGCGGTGCTGTTCCCCGAGACCTTCTCCACCGCCGACCGCCCACCCAGCTACTTCGGCGGCATCTTCTGCGACCGCGAGGCCGAGCGCCTCCGCCGCGTTGCCGGGACCGCCGCCGACCTCCTCGAGCTCAACCTTCCGCCGGACTCGGCGTGCCTGCTCACGTCGCCCGAGCTCTCCATCGACGCATACATCGTCTGGGACCTCATCCACGACCGCACGCACATGCACGGCGATCTCCCATTCGACCCCTTCATGATCCGCCAGCGAAGCCCTTACTGGATGTACTCGCTGGAGGAGCTCCGCTGCGACCTCACCGCCTTCGGCGAGGCGGTGAAGCTCGAGGCCGGCGGCTTCGCCTTCGCCCGCTACGTCCAGTACGCGATCCTCTTCGACCGCCTCTTCCGCTTCCCGGTCACGGGCAGCCGCGTCCGCAACTACGACGGCCTGGGCGGGCAGCTCCTCTTCGCCTATCTCCACAAGGAGGGCTACCTCCACTGGACCGACAACCACCTGACCATCGAGTGGGAGCGAGTGGCCGAGGGCGTCGCCGGCCTGCGCGGGAAGGTCCAGGACCTCTACCACTCGGGCATCGACCGCTCCAAGCTCGGCCAGTGGATCGCCGCCCACGACCTGATGTCACAGTACGTTCCGCCGGCTGACGGGTCGGTCTGGGCGAAGGCGCAGCGCGATCTCCCGGAGGTCGAGGAGCCCGAGGAGCTCGTGGACCTGGTGAAGGACGACGAGTTCCCGCTGAGCCTCTTCTACGTCCAGCTCGCCAAGAAGCTCGAGCCGGCACTGACCAGGCCGAGCGACGCTCTCTAACGCTTAGCCGCGGTCAGCGGCTCACTGCGAGGAGCTGCCACTCGTCCGGAATCCCCTTCAGGACGTGGCGTCCCCGGTCCTCGAAGTCGATGCCCGACCCTGCCACGAGGTCGCGCACCGTGCTCGTCACGAGCACCTCGCGGGGGCCCGCCAGCGCTCCGATATGCACAAGGGCGCCGCGGTTCAGCTGGGAGGGTCGTCCGCCCCGCGACACGTCCTACCCACCGCTAGCCGAGCGCCGCCTCCAGGTCCTCCCACAGGTCCTCGGGGTGCTCGCACCCGACGCTCAGCCGCACGAGCCCCTCCGGCAGGTGCTCCTCACCCGGCGCCGCGGCGCGGTTCTCGATCAGGGTCTCGACGCCGCCTAGGCTCGTCGCGTTCGTGATCAACCGCACCGCGCGGCACATGGCATCAGCGCGCGCGGCACCGCCCTTGACCATGAACGCGAGCATCGTCCCGAACCCGTCCATCTGCCGCTGTGCCAGCTCGTGCCCCGGATGGTGCGTGAGCCCCGGGTAGACGACTTGCTCGACCTCGGGGTGCTGGCTCAGCCGCCGCGCGAGCTCCAGCGCGGTGGCCTGCATCCGCTCCAGGCGCACCGGCAGCGTTCGCAAACCGCGGAGCGCGAGCCACGCCTCCAGTCCCCCGGGCGTAGCGCCGGTGTCGTGGCGGACACCACGCAGCCGCTGCGCCCATTCCTCCTCGCGGGCGATGGCCACCCCGAGCAGGAGATCCGAGTGGCCGCCGATCAGCTTTGTCGCGCTGTGGACGGCGACGTCGCAGCCCGCCTCCAGGGGGCGCTGAAGCAGCGGCGTGGCGAAGGTGTTGTCCATGACCGTGGTGATGCCGCGGTCGCCCGCCTCGGCCGCGAGCCGCTCCAGGTCGGCGATGCCGACCATCGGGTTGGTCGGCGTCTCGATCCAGAGGAGGTCCGCGCCGTCCAGGGCGGCGATGACCGCGCCGGTGTCCGTGATGTCGACGCCCACGGGGTCCAGCCGGCCGGAATCGCCGTCCACGTCCATCAGCCGCCGTACCCCGAGATACGAGACGGTGGGGTAGACGACCCGCGCCCCGACCGGCAGCGTGTCAAGTACCGCCGCGGCGGTCGCCATCCCGGTCGAGAACGCGATCGCATCGCCGCCCTCGAGCTCGCCGATCGCCTCCTCGAACGCGCGCCAAGTGGGCGTCCCATCGGTGCGCGCGTACTCCCGCTCGGCGCCCGCGTGGAAGTTCGATGCCATGACGAGCGGTGGCCCCAGCGGATCGCCCGGCGCGCCGGGCCCGCGCCCCGCCTTCACCGCCACGGTTTCGGGCCGCAATCGCCGTTCAGCGTCCATCGCCTCAGACTATTAGCGGCGGTTAAGCTCCTCCCGGATGGCCGACCTCGACGGACGCGTGATCGCGATCGCCGGCGCCGCCGGTGGGCTTGGGCCGACGGTCGCCAAGCGCCTGGCGGATGACGGCGCGACGATCGCCGCCACCGACGTCCACCAGGAGCGCCTCGATCAGCTGAAGACCGACCTCGCCCTTCCCGAGGACCGCTTCGACGGCCGAGTCGTCGATCTGCTCAACGAGGAGGCCACCAAGCAGTGGTGCGAAGCGCTGGCGGATCGCTTCGGCCACGTTGACGTGTTGCTTCACCTGGTTGGCGGGTGGAAGGGCGGCGAGCCGATCGCGACAACCTCGCTCGAGGACTACGAGTGGCTCCACGACCT
>VAYL01000197.1:1804-2389 GCA_005884305.1 Actinomycetota bacterium | reverse complement strand
AGAAGCCCGACGGGACGAACGCCTCCTACGCGGCCACAAAGGCGGCCGCCGAGAGTTGGACGCTCGCCCTCGCCGACTCGTTCAAGGAGACCAAGGCGACCGCCAACGTCATCGTCGTCAACGCGATCCTCACGCCGCGCATGCGCGAGGCCAACCCCGAGAAGGAGTTCCGCACCTTCACCTCCGCCGAGGACCTCGCCGACGCGGTCCGATTCGTCGTGGGAGATTCCGCGGCGAAGATGAACGGCAAGCGGCTGGAGCTCCATCCCTGATTCGGGAGCCCCGGCAGCTCTACTTCTTCATCTCCTTGACTGTGTAGGCGAGCGAGTAGCAGCCCTCGGCGTTTGCGTCGGGACACGTCGAGGTCGGATCGTTTGAGGCCGTGGCCGCGCTCGACCGGTGAACGCCGAGCGACGCCAGCGCCGACGCATACGTGTCAACGACCTCGCCCTGGACGTCGTTGTCGTCGGCGGCTTCCTGGTTGGTGGGGCAGTCCGCGAAGGGGTTGGTGGGATCGAGCGCGTTCAGGTCGCACTCGCGTCCGTGGACGTAGAGCCGCCATCCCTGGCCGGGCCGCACGTAGAG
>VAYL01000197.1:0-1713 GCA_005884305.1 Actinomycetota bacterium | reverse complement strand
TCCCAGTAGAGGTTCCAATCGCCCGGCGGGGTGGTCGCCTGGTTGGGACGCGTTGATTCGAGCGAGCACCCCGGGACCGGCGCGCCACCGCTGCATCCCGGATCCATCGCGCGGTGGATCTCGAGCCTGTTGAAGGTGATCCGAAGGTGGGTCGGCGGCGCCGGCGCCGGATTTCGCCATCCGGCGAGGATCCGGTACGCCATCGCGAGATTCTGCGTGGGGTCCGTGTGCAGGCTGAAGGTCACCCGTACGGCGTCGCCCTCGCGCGTCAAAGTCGGGCGCGGCGCGTTCGCCGAGGACCCCTGGTCGATGGCCCGGTAAACGAGCCGTGAGTCCGGCGACGGCTTCGGCGGCGCCGGCAGCAGGAACGAGTAATCCCCGCTGACGTCCTGCCATTGAGGCTCGGTCTCGAGGCACGCCGTGTAGTCCGGCCCGTAGATCGGAGCGCCGGGCGGCGGCGGATGCTTATGGGCGCAGTCGGCCTCCACTCCGGCGACCGTCTTGTCCGTGGAGACGAAGACGTCGCCTTCGTTGTCGCCCTCCGCGCTCCGCGGGCTCGGCTTGCGCTCCACCCATAGCGCCCGGTAAGGATGAAATTCGGTCCGCTCGCCGGTGATCTGGCACTGACGCGGGTCGGGCAGCACCGGCCCGGGACAGGGCTGGCCCTCCTTCGGTAGCCAGTAATCGGGGCTGAAGACGTTCGTCGGCGTGCCCCAGTGCCCGCAGTCCCATACCCACGAGCCGCGCTCCGCGATCCGGTCGCCGGGCTCGGGCCAGGCGAATTTCGGCACGACGTTGTCCTCCCACTCGGTGTGCAGGCGCCCCGTCTCCTCGCCGTTTCCGGCGTAGTTGGCGCTGCCCAAGAGGAACTGGTACTCGGGGTCGGGGAGGATGTTCACGTTGAAGTCGTAGGCCTCGTGGCTCTGCGGCAGGTCGCCCCCGGCCGTGTGCACCGCCTGAAAAGCGGGGTTGCCGGAGCTGACTGTGCCGTGCACCCACTGCGACGGCGGTGGCGGATCCGACGGCGGTGTGTTGTACACGTAGCTCCACTCCGGCGATTCCTTCGTGAGCAGCGCGCTCGGGTTGCGCTGGCAACCATCGGCCAGCGGCTGCGTCTGGGCATTGGGGGCGGGCGGCGAGGCGAAAGCAACTGGAATCGGGCCGGCGAGTGCGAGCGCGCAGGCGCAGAGTCCCGCGACCGGTAGTCGATTCCTCCAGGTCCTCCTCCCGTCTCCCCGTACCACGCCCGTGAAGTTACTCGCAGCCTCGACGTCGTGTGCCGGTTCCCCCGGCGCTCCCGGTGACCGCGAAAAGCGCCCTTCCGCTATGACTCCTCCGGTGAGCGAGCACCCGCGCGGCTTCGCGTCAGATAACAACTCGGGCGCGCATCCGGAGGTCCTGGCGGCGATCGACGCCGCCAACGAGGGCCACGTCATCGCGTACGGCGACGATGACTACACCGCCAACGCGCGCAAGCGCTTCCGCAAGCACTTCGGCACCTCGGCCGAAGCCTTCTTCATGTTCAACGGCACCGGCGCCAACGTCGCCTCGATCGACGCGCTCACGAAGCCCTTCGAAGGTGTGATCTGCACCGACATCGCGCACATGAACGTCGACGAGTGCGGCGCCCCTGAGCGCATCGCCCAGACGAAGCTCCTGACCGTCGCGAACACCCAGGGCAAGCTGACGCCGGAAGACGTCGGTCGCTGGGAG
>VAYL01000264.1:3863-4126 GCA_005884305.1 Actinomycetota bacterium | reverse complement strand
GGCGGAGCAAGAGGCAGCCAGCTATCGCAGCGGACACAGCGATACCACCGCACTCCCTGCTCCTGCCTAACGATGACGCGATCGGAGTCGCGAACCTCCGCGGCGTCCGTGCCGATCAGCTCGTGGCCGCTGATCCCGCAGACGAGAAGCTCGTAGTGGAGCGTTGGACGGAATCGCCGGGGCCGGGTGGTCCCCGGCGGCGACGGGTCGCCGTGGCGTCGCACGCCATCACCCTAAACGGCGCGCTACAGCCCTCGTTTTTC
>VAYL01000264.1:1985-3606 GCA_005884305.1 Actinomycetota bacterium | reverse complement strand
GCGGAGGTCGCGGAGGATCTGCGGCAACGCGGCTACCAGGCCGCCATCGTGAAGGGCGGTATGAAGGCCTGGGCCGGCGACAAGATGCCGACGTTGCCGCGGGAGGCCGAGGAGTTCCACGGTCCCCGCCGTCCTGGTCCGCTGGGGCAGTAGGGGTAGAACGCAGCGGCCCGAGCGGGATTGCCCGCCCGGCGGACGGGTATCGCGTATCCACCATGCGGCTAAGGAGGGTCGATTGTTCCGCGCCGGGCATCAGGCGCGTCCGTCGCGGCAGGGGGTTCACCTACCTCGATGAGGACGACGATCCAATCGAGGACGGCGAGGTGCGTGACCGGATCCGCGCGCTCGCGATCCCGCCCGCATGGACGGATGTCTGGATTTGCTCCGACCCGCGAGGACACATTCAGGCAACCGGGTACGACGACGCCGGCCGCAAGCAGTACCTGTACCACGACGCGTGGCGCGAGCACCGCGACCGGCAGAAGTTCAAGGAGATGGAGGCATTCGCCGGGGCCCTCCCAGCGGTTCGCGAGCGCATCGAGGTCGCTCTGGGCCTCCGCGGGCTGGTCCGCGAGCGCGTGCTCGGGTGCGCGATCCGGCTCCTCGATCTGGGGTTCTTCCGCATCGGCTCGGAGCGCTACGCAGCCGAGAACGAGACGTACGGGATCGCGACGTTGAAGAAGCGCCAGCTTCGAATCGAGCGCGGCGCTGCCGTGTTCGACTTCCGCGCCAAGGGATCTGTGCGCCACGTCCAGGTAGTCGCCGATCCCGCGGTGCTGCCAACGCTCAAGTCGCTCAAGGCAAGGCGGGCCGGCGGGCCGGAGCTCTTCGCCTACCGGAACGGCCGAGCCTGGCGCGACGTTCGCTCCGACGACATCAACGAGCAACTGAAGGAGCTCGCCGGCGAGGATTTCAGCGCCAAGGACTTCCGCACATGGAATGCGACGGTCCTCGCCGCGGTCGCGCTCGCGAAACACGAACCCAGCGGCCCGGCGCCGCGCCGCATCCGAGGCGGTCAAGGAGGTGGCCGGATATCTCTCCAACACCCCGTCCGTCTGCCGGAGCGCCTACATCGACCCGCGGGTCTTCGACCGGTTCGACTCGGGAGAGACGATCCGCCCCGCCCTGGACCGCGAGATCGACGAAGCCGACCCGGGCGACTTCCCGGATCGCGAGCGGATCGAGCGCGCCGTCATCCGTCTCATTCGCTGAGCCTTTGCGACCTGTTCGATCGCGAACGCACCGACCCGCGTCGCCTGCTACGGTGCCGCGCTGACATGCCGACCGGAACCGTCAAATGGTTCAGCGACGAGAAGGGCTTCGGGTTCATCACGCCCGAGGACGGATCGCAGGACGTGTTCGTGCATCACAGCGCGATCGTCGGCGACGGGTATCGCTCGCTGGACGAAGGCGCCAAGGTCTCCTACGAGACCGAGGCGAGCGACAAAGGCCCCCGCGCCACCAACGTCCAGAAGGTCTAGCGGCGGCCTAGCACCGGTTTCGGTCTAGCTGCTGGCACGGATCTCGACGCACGCCGGGCCGATTTCGCCTGCGCGTGGCACGCCCGCGAGCGCGAGCGCGATGTCGAACTCGGCGAGCAGGAGCTCGAGGACGGTCTTGA
>VAYL01000264.1:1293-1814 GCA_005884305.1 Actinomycetota bacterium | reverse complement strand
GCCGGGACGCCGTCGAGCTGCCGGCCGCCGTGGTTCGAGACGACGACGCCCGCGGCGCCGTGTTCGGCCGCGAGACGGGCGTCCTCGGGAGTGAGCACGCCCTTGACCAGCACGGGAAGGTCACAGCGCGAGGCAAATTCCTCGACGTCGGCCCACGTGAGGGTGGGGTCGATCAGGTCGCCGATGCCGAGAAGGCTGAGGGCGCCGTGCTCGTGCATCGCCCCCCGGCTGATGAGCGCGTCGGGGATCACGTACTGGGTACGGACGTCCCGCTCGCGGATCCCCAGCACCGGCAAGTCGACGGTGACCACGATCGCCTCATAGCCGTTGTCGACGGCCGCATCGAGGAGCCCCCGCGAGACGCCTCGGTCCCGGAAGACATAGAGCTGAAACCACCGATCGCCGTCAGGGGCCGCGGTCGCGACATCGGCGGGCACCGCGGTCGCAAGTGAGGAGAGGCAGAAGATGGCCTCGGCCGCCGCGGCGCCGCGGGCCGTCGCCTCCTCCCCGTCCGGATGGGC